>NZ_JBSFVR010000147.1:0-17876 GCF_053592415.1 Streptomyces sp. NPDC002690
AGATCGACCATGTGATGCCGCTGTCCTACGACTGGCAGATGGGCGCCTCGCGCTGACGACGGGCGGTCTGACCGGGGCCGTACCGAAGCTCGGCGCGCCGGAGCAGGCCGTCACGGAACTCGCCGTACCCGCCCTGCGCCGCAGGCGGCTGGGGCGGAGCGCGTTCCGGACGGCCGGTCCGGCGGGCGGGGACGGTCAGTCGAACGCGTACGCCTCGACCTCGGACAGGTAACGCGCCCTGCGCTCCTCGTCGTGGTCGAGGAAGGCCGCCTCGAAGGAGTTGCGGGCGAGCGTGCGCAGCTGCTCGTGGTCGAGGGCGAGCGCCTCGTGGACCGCGTGGAAGGTGTCTCCGACGTATCCGCCGAAGTAGGCCGGGTCGTCGGAGTTCACCGTGCAGTGCAGCCCGGCCGCCAGCATGGCGGGCAGCGGGTGCTCCTCCAGGACGTCGATGGCGCGCAGCCGGACGTTGGAGAGCGGGCAGAGGGTGAGCGGCACGCGGTCGGCGACGAGCCGGGCGACCAGCTCGGGGTCCTCCATGCAGCGCAGCCCGTGGTCGATCCGCTCGACGCCGAGGACGTCCAGGGCCTCGCGGATGTACTCCGGCGGGCCCTCCTCGCCGGCGTGGGCGACCTTGCGCAGGCCGAGCTTCCCGGCCTCCTCGTAGACCTCGCGGAACTTGGCCGGCGGGTGGCCGACCTCGGCGGAGTCGAGGCCGACGGCGGTGATGCGGTGCAGGTACGGCTTGGCGGCCTCCAGCGTCTCCAGGGCCGATTCGGCCGTCTGGTCGCGCAGGAAGCAGAGGATGAGCTGGGTGGAGATGCCGTGCTTCTCCTCGCTGCGCTCCAGCGCGCGGCCGAGGCCCTCGACGACGGTGCCGATGGGTACGCCCCGGGCGGTGTGGGCCTGCGGGTCGAAGAAGATCTCCGCGTGCCGGACGCCCTGGGCGGCGGCCCGGGTGAGGTAGGCGTCGGCGAGTTCGGCGAAGTCCTCCTCGGTGCGGAGCACGGCCATCAGCGCGTAGTACAGGTCGAGGAAGCTCTGCAGGTCGTCGAAGAGGTACGCGGTGCGCAGCTCGTCGGTGGTGGCGTAGGGCAGGGTCACCCCGTTGCGCCGGGCCAGCGCGAAGGCCAGCTCGGGTTCGAGGGTGCCTTCGATGTGAAGGTGGAGTTCTGCCTTGGGGAGGTGCACGGTGTCTCGCTCACGAAAGGGGGTGGTGACGTGGATCGGTGGTGCCGGGTGGGCACCGGTGGAACGGTGGTGCCGGTGGGCACCTGGTACATCAGTGGTGCCGGGTGGGCACCGGTGGATCAGTGGTGCCGCGTGGGCACCGGTACGCGGGTCAGGTCCCGGGCGACGGTGAGTCCGCCCTCGAACCCGGCGGCGCGGGCCTGGACCCCGAAGAGTTCCGGGTCGTCGTACCGCTGGGAGAAGTGGGTGAGTACGAGGTGGCGTACGCCCGCTTCGGCGGCCACCCGGCCCGCTTGGCCGGCGGTCAGGTGGCCGTGGTCGGTGGCCAGCGCGAGGTCTTCGTCGAGGAAGGTCGATTCGATGACCAGCAGGTCGCATCCCTCGGCGAGCCTGTACACACCGTCGCACAGCCTGGTGTCCATGACGAACGCGAACCGCTGTCCGGCCCGGTGCTCGGACACGGCGTCGAGGGGGACGCCCCGCAGGACGCCCTCGCGCTGGACGCGGCCGACGTCGGGGCCCGTGATGCCGTGGGCGGCGAGGAGCGCGGGGATCATGCGGCGGCCGTCGGGTTCGGTCAGGCGGTAGCCGTAGGACTCCACCGGGTGCGAGAGCCGGAAGGCGTCCAGGGTGTACGCGTCGGTGGTGGCGAGCACCCCGTCGGCGGTGACGGGGACCTCGGCCAGCTCGACGGTCTCGCGGTAGGCGGTGGCGTACCGGAGCCGGTCGAAGAAGTGCCGGCCGCTCGCCGGGTAGTGGGCGGTGACGGGGTGCGGGACCCGGTCGAGGTTGATCCGCTGGATCACTCCGGCGAGCCCGAGCGAGTGGTCGCCGTGGAAGTGGGTGACGCAGATCCGGTCGATGTCGTGCGCGGCGACACCGGCCCGCAGCATCTGGCGCTGGGTGCCCTCGCCGGGGTCGAAGAGGATGCCCTGCCCGTCCCAGCGCAGCAGGTAGCCGTTGTGGTTGCGGTGGCGGGTGGGGACCTGGCTGGCGGTGCCGAGCACCACCAGCTCACGTGCGGACACGGGGCGACGCTCCGGTCAGCCGGGGGGCCACTGGAGGCCGCGGCCGCCCAGGACGTGCGCGTGCGCGTGGAAGACGGTCTGGCCGGCGCCGGCGCCGGTGTTGAAGACGACCCGGTAGCCGTGGCCGTCGACCATGTCCTCGGTGGCGACGTGCCCGGCCTCGCGCAGCACGTCGGCGGCGATCTGCGGTTCGGCGGCGGCGAGCGACGCGGCGTCCGGGTAGTGGACCTTGGGGATGACCAGGACGTGGGTCGGGGCCTGCGGGTTGATGTCGCGGAAGGCGACGGTGGTGTCGCTCTCGCGCACGATGGTCGCCGGGACGTCCCCGGAGACGATCTTGCAGAACAGGCAGTCGGGCTGCGGCTCTCCCGCCATGGGCCGGCCTCCTCGGTGGCTGGTGACGCTGATGATCCGTTCAGCGCGTCGTGGTGACGCTGATGATCCGTTCAGCGCATCGTATCGGGGCGCGTGCCGCCCGCCGTGGGGCGGCACGGTCGGTACGGCCGGGGCCGAGGGGCGTACAGGCATACGGGCCGTACGCCCCCGGGGGCGGGCTCAGCCCCAGCGGCCGGTGCGTCCCAGCAGGAGCGCGGTCGCGGCCGTCCCGGCGGTGGAGGTGCGCAGCACGCTGCGGCCCAGCCGGTACGTACCGGCCCCGGCGGCGGTGAACGCCTCCAGCTCCTGCGGGGAGACCCCGCCCTCCGGGCCCACCACGAGCACGATCTCGCCGGTGGCGGGGAGTTCGGCGGTGGCCAGCGGTTCGCTGTCGCAGTCGCGGTCCTCGTGCAGCACGCCCGCGAAGTCGGCGGTGGCGAGGAGGGCGGCGACCTGCTTGGTGGTCATCGCGTCGGCGATCTCGGGGAACCGGACCCTGCGGGACTGCTTGCCCGCCTCGCGGGCGGTGGAGCGCCACTTGGCGAGCGCCTTGAGCCCCCGCTCGCCCTTCCACTGGGTGATGCTGCGGCCTGCCTGCCAGGGCACGATTCGGTCGACGCCGGTCTCGGTCATCGTCTCGACGGCGACCTCGCCCCGGTCGCCCTTGGGCAGGGCCT
Organism: Streptomyces sp. NPDC002690; assembly: GCF_053592415.1. Lineage (NCBI taxonomy): Bacteria > Bacillati > Actinomycetota > Actinomycetes > Kitasatosporales > Streptomycetaceae > Streptomyces > Streptomyces sp. NPDC002690. The sequence continues at coordinate 3,269 of NZ_JBSFVR010000147.1, forward strand.
GGACGACGGTGATCCGGAGGGCGGGGAGCTCCTCCTCCTCGACGGGCTCCACGGTGACGACCAGCCGGTCCTTGCCCTCGGCGGCGCGTACGACGCCCTCGGCCCAGTGGCCGAGCCCGTCCGTCAGCACGACGTCCTCGCCGGGCTGGAGCCGTTTCACGGAGACGGCGTGCCGCCCCTCGGGGCCCTCCAGCACGAACTCGGGCCCGCTGGGCATCTTCTCGACGACGAAGACCGGTGCGGTCACTGTTCACTCCTCTTGCCGACGGCCGCGCTCGCGGTCCGCAGTTCCGTCGCGAGCAGTTCGACGAGCTCCCCGGCGGGCAGCTCGCGTGCCATCCGGTGGCCCTGCCCCGCCCAGAGCGCCATGCCCTGGGCGTCCCCGGCCCTGGCGGCCGCCTTGCGCAGCCCCGAGGTGACGTGGTGCACCTGGGGGTAGGCGGCGGGGGCGTGCGAGCCGTGTTCGCGGACGAAGCGGTTGACCAGGCCCCGCGCGGGCCGCCCGGAGAAGGCGCGGGTCAACGCGGTGCGGGCGAACATCGGGCTGGTCAGGGCCTGTTTGTGCAGCGGGTGCGCGCCGGATTCGGGGCAGGCGAGGAAGGCGGTGCCCAGCTGGACGGCGTCGGCGCCGGCCGTGAGGGCGGCGGCGATCTGGGCGCCGCGCATCATCCCGCCCGCCGCGACGACCGGTACGGTCACGGTCTCGCGGACCTGGGTGATCAGGGAGAGCAGCCCGATGCCGGTGTGGTCGGCGTCCGGGTCGTCCTGGTGGGTGGACTGGTGGCCGCCCGCCTCGATGCCCTGGGCGCAGACGGCGTCGGCCCCGGCCCACTGTGCGTCGCGCGCCTCCTCGGCGGTGGTGACCGTGACGATGGTGTACGTACCGGCGCGGGCGAAGGCGTCCAGGGTGTCGCGGGTGGGGCAGCCGAAGGTGAAGGACACCACCGGGACCGGCTCGGCCAGGAGGGCGGCCACCTTGGCGTCGTAGCCGTCGGTGCCGTCACCGCGGTCGGCACCGGGGTCGCCGAGCGGAGTGCCGTAGGTGTCGGCCTCGGCCGCGAGGTGGTGGCGGTAGGCCGCGACGGCTTCCACGGCGGGGCCGGTCGGTGCGGGCTGCGGCATGAAGAGGTTCACGCCGAAGGTTCTGGCGGTCGCCGCCCTGACCTGCTCGATCTCGTCGCTCATGGCGTCGGCCGTCTTGTACCCGGCGGCGAGGAAGCCGAGCCCGCCCGCCTCCGTGACGGCGGCGACGAGTTGGGGGGAGGACGGGCCGCCCGCCATCGGCGCCTGCACGATCGGATATCGGCAGAGATCGGTCAGGGAGGACATCCCCGCATCGTGTCATGTCCGGTCCGCCGTGCCGAATCCTCGCGCGCGGGGCCACCGTGGCGTACCGCGGAGCTGGCCGCGTACGCGCGACCGCCCGCCGGGACGAGTCCCGGCGGGCGGTCGGCGGTGGTACGTGACGCGTGCGGGCCTCAGCGGCCGTTGAAGGCGTCCTTCAGGCGGGAGAAGAGTCCCTGCTGGCCGGGCTGGAACTGCCCGGTGGGCCGCTCCTCGCCGCGCAGCTTGGCCAGCTCGCGCAGCAGGCGTTCCTGCTCCGGGTCGAGCTTGCTGGGGGTCAGCACCTCGACGTGCACGATCAGGTCGCCCCGGCCGCCGCCCCGCAGGTGCGTGATGCCGCGTCCGTGCAGCGGGACCGACTGGCCGGACTGGGTGCCGGGCCTGATGTCGATCTCCTCCACGCCGTCGAGCGTCTCCAGCGGCACCTTCGTGCCGAGCGCGCCCGCCGTCATGGGGATGGTGACCGTGCAGTGCAGGTCGTCGCCGCGCCGCTGGAACGTCGTGTGCGGCACCTCGTGGATCTCGACGTAGAGGTCTCCGGCCGGGCCGCCGCCGGGGCCGACCTCACCCTCGCCGGCCAGCTGGATACGGGTCCCGTTGTCGACACCCGCGGGGATCTTGACCGTGAGGGTGCGCCGCGAGCGGATGCGGCCGTCGCCGGCGCACTCCGGGCAGGGGGTCGGCACGACGGTGCCGAATCCCTGGCACTGCGGGCAGGGCCGCGAGGTCATGACCTGGCCGAGGAAGGAACGGGTGACCTGGGACACCTCGCCGCGCCCGCGACACATGTCGCAGGTCTGGGCGGAGGTGCCGGGGGCCGCGCCTTCGCCGCTGCACGTGGTGCAGACGACGGCGGTGTCGACCTGGATGTCCTTGGTGGTCCCGAAGGCCGCCTCGGCGAGGTCGATCTCCAGCCGGATCATGGCGTCCTGGCCGCGCCGCGTGCGCGACCGGGGTCCGCGCTGCGACGCCGTGCCGAAGAAGGCGTCCATGATGTCGGAGAAGTTGCCGAAGCCGCCGGCGCCGAAGCCGCCCGCGCCACCGCCGCCGCCCGAGGCCGACAGCGGGTCCCCGCCGAGGTCGTAGACCTGCTTCTTCTGGGCGTCCGAAAGGACCTCGTAAGCGGCGTTGATCTCCTTGAACCGCTCTTGGGTCTTCGGGTCCGGGTTGACATCCGGGTGCAGCTCGCGGGCGAGCCGACGGAATGCCTTCTTGATCTCGTCCTGCGACGCGTCGCGCCGTACGCCGAGCACGGCGTAGTAGTCGGTGGCCACTTACGACTCCGCCAGGATCTGTCCGACGTAACGTGCCACTGCGCGTACCGCTCCCATCGTTCCGGGGTAGTCCATGCGGGTCGGTCCGACCACGCCGAGTTTGGCGACTGCCTCGTCGCCCGAACCGTAGCCGACCGTGACGACGGACGTGGAGGTGAGGCCCTCGTGGGCGTTCTCGTGCCCGATCCGTACGGTCATGCCCGAGTCCGTGGCCTCACCGAGCAGCTTGAGCAGGACGACCTGTTCCTCCAGCGCTTCCAGCACGGGCCGGATCACCAGGGGGAAGTCGTGCCCGAAGCGGGTGAGGTTGGAGGTGCCGCCGATCATCAGCCGCTCCTCCGTCTCCTCGACCAGGGTTTCGAGGAGAGTGGTCAGGACCGTGGCGACCGTGCCGCGGTCCTCGTTCTCGAAGGATTCCGGCAAATCCTGCACGAGCTGCGGGACGTCGCTGAAGCGGCGTCCCACGACTCGGCTGTTGAGCCGGGCCCGCAGATCGGCGAGAGAGGTCTCGCCGAACGGCGCGGGGCAGTCGATCATACGCTGTTCGACCCGGCCGGTGTCGGTGATCAGGACCAGCATCAGCCTGGCCGGTGACAGGCCCAACAGCTCCACGTGCCGGACCGTGGAGCGGGTCAGCGAGGGGTACTGGACGATGGCGACCTGCCGGGTCAGCTGCGCGAGCAGCCGTACCGTGCGGGCCACCACGTCGTCGAGGTCGACGGCGCAGTCCAGGAAATTGTGGATCGCCCGGCGCTCCGGCGACGACAGGGGCTTGACGCCCGCGAGCCGGTCCACGAAGAGGCGGTAGCCCTTGTCCGTGGGGATGCGCCCGGCACTGGTGTGCGGCTGGGCGATGAAGCCCTCGTCCTCCAGCACCGCCATGTCGTTGCGGACGGTGGCCGGGGAGACCCCGAGCCGGTGCCGCTCGGTGAGCGCCTTGGAGCCGACCGGCTCCTCGGTGCCGACGTAGTCCTGGACGATGGCGCGCAGCACTTCAAGTCTGCGTTCGCTGAGCATCGCGCACACCTCCAGCTGTCGGTCGTGGTGGCTACTTCCTGGCACTCTGTGCATCTGAGTGCCAGCTTTCCCCCGGTCAGTGTACGGGGGTGGACAGGGCCCCGGGCAAGGGCGACCGGCCGCGGCCCGCGAGACCGCGCAGGTCGATGCGGATAGCGTCTCCTCATGGACCTCTCTTGGGAAGAGCTGGGCTGGGAGCGGTTGGGCCACGGTGTGGGCCGCCGGAGACTCCCCGGCTGGGACGCGACCGCCGCCCTGGTGGCCGGGACGGACCGCGCGCTGGTGCTGGACACCGGTGCGAGCCTGCGCGAGGGCGTCGGCCTGCGGATCGAGGCGCAGCGGCTGCTGGGCCGGCGGGTGACCCATGTCGCACTGACCCATCCACATTTCGATCATGCATTCGGTACGGCGGCCTTCGCGGGCACCGAGGTGTTCGGAGCGTACGGAGTGGCCGCGCGGATGCGGCGGTCGGTGGACGAGATGCACGCCGACGCCGTGCGCAACGGTCTGCCCGAGCACGACGCGGCCCAGGCGGTGGACGCGCTGGTGTTCCCCGGGCGTGAGGTGTGCCACCGCTGGACGCTCGACCTGGGTGGGCGCGAGGTGGTCCTCGCCAACGTGGGACCGGGTCATACGGGCCACGACCTGGCGGTCCTGGTGCCCGGATCGCGGACGTCGCCCGCGGTGGTGCTCGCCGGGGACCTCATCGAGGAGTCCGCCGAACCGCAGACGGGCCCGGACTCGGTGCCGTCCCTGTGGCCCGCCGCCCTGGACCGGCTGCTGGCGCTGGGCGGGGAGGACGCGGTGTACGTACCCGGGCACGGGGCGGCGGTGGACGCGGCGTTCGTGCGGGCGCAGCGGGAGCTGCTGGCGGGGCGCTTCGGGGTGGGGTGAAGCGGACGGCATCCCTTCCGGGGGTGCTTGCCGCCGCTCCCGGCGTCGGCCGAATTATCGTCGTGCCATGCGCAGTTACCAGCCGGACCTGACCCCGCCGTGGAAGAGGTCCGCCCCCGTGCCCGAGGTGCCCGCCGATCCCGACCTGGTCGTCGAGGAGGTGTCCACCGGCTTCTGCGGTGCGGTGATCCGCTGCGAGAAGTCCGCCCAGGGTCCGGTGGTGACCTTGGAGGACCGGTTCGGCAAGCACCGGGTGTTCCCGATGGAGCCGCGCGGTTTCCTGCTGGAGGGGCGGGTGGTGACGCTGGTGCGCCCGTCGTCCGGCGGTCCGGTGGTGCCGGCGCGTACGGCCTCCGGGTCGGTGGCGGTGCCCGGGGCGCGGGCGCGGGTGGCGCGGGCCGGGCGGATCTATGTGGAGGGCCGGCACGACGCGGAGCTGGTCGAGCGGGTGTGGGGCGACGATCTGCGGATCGAGGGGGTGGTCGTGGAGTACCTGGAGGGCATCGACGATCTCCCGGCGATCGTGCGGGAGTTCGGGCCGGGTCCGGACGCGCGGCTCGGGGTGCTGGTGGACCATCTCGTACCGGGCTCCAAGGAGTCCCGTATCGCGGCGGAGGTGTCCGATCCGCACCTGCTGGTGGTGGGGCACCCCTTCATCGACGTCTGGGAGGCCGTGAAGCCCGCCTCGGTGGGCATCGCGTCGTGGCCGTCCGTTCCGCGCGGGCAGGACTGGAAGACCGGGGTGTGCCGGGCGCTGGGGTGGCCGGAGAACACCGGGGCCGCCTGGCGGCACATCCTGTCCGGGGTCCGCTCGTACCGGGATCTCGAACCTCAACTACTCGGACGGGTAGAGGAATTGATCGACTTCGTCACGCTTCCGGGGTGACGTGCCGCGCCTCTTGGAGGACCGTCCGGCGACTGTTCCCACGGATCGGGTTCCGATCCGGAGAAATCGCTGCGGTTCGTACTCCTGACCGGTTAATTGGGAGTGCGGGATTCGTCTGCGACGGGGGTTACGGAGATGGCGCGAGGGGACTGGCAGGAAAGCGGCGGTAACGAGGCGGCGTCCGCCGTGTTCCACCTCGTGCAGACGCTCATCGACCGGTACCGGATCAACCGGCCGGTGATGCCGATCGTGGTGGCCCAGGCCGACGACCGCGGCGCCGAGCCCGACATCGACGACCGGGTCCGCGCGATCGCGAACCTGGTGTACAACGCCAACGAGCCGCGCCGGGTCCCGGTGCGACTGCTGGAGCCCGCGGGCACGTCCCCGTACGAGTCGGCGCTCGACATGGTGCGCGGGCTCGGCGAACACCCCTGGGAGACCCGGGAACGCAGCCAGTACAAGCCCTTCGCCTTCCCCCGGTCGCGGCTGCTCGGCGCCATCGAGCAGGCCACCGCCCAGGTGCTCGCGCAGTCGGGCGGGAGCACCGCCACCGTCCGGGGCGAGCGCATCCTGGAGGAGCTGGGCGAGCTGCGCTGGCGGCCCACCCGGTCCGGGCGCGGTGACTGGTCCCGCTCGCTGCGCGAGTCCGTCCGCCCCGAGACCTTCCTCGGTGCCGTGTTCATCGCGGTGCTCGGCGTACTGCTCGGCGAGATCGGCTGGACCGCCACCCTGCTGCTGGCCGCCGCCGCGGCGCTGGGCCTGGCGGTGGTACGGCTGCTGACGGCCTCGGCTCCCCCACTGCTCTGGCTGCGGCGGGCCAGCCGCTGGTTCGCCACCACCTCCTCGCTCGCCGCCTCCAGCACCGGGTACCCCTCGGACGGCTGGTCCTGGCTGTCGCCGAGCGGCTCGTGGCGGGTGATCCGGGCCCGGGCCGCCGCCGTCGCGCTCCGGGTGGCGGAGGCCGAGGAGGGCGAGCCGGCCGCCCGCCAGTTCCACCTGGAGCTGCGGGTCCAGGCGCTGCTGGAGGATCTGCGGCACAACTACCGGCCACGCGCGCTGGACTGGCGGCGGAGCAAGCGCACGGTCCCCCCGGTGGTGCTGCTGCCGACGGCCACCAACGAGAACGGTGGCGTACTGCTGATCAACGCGATCAACAACGTGCGCTCGCGCCGCAGCGAGGTCGACCCGCTGCTGTTCCTGGCCTCCCTGCCGGCCGCCGAGGAGCTGACCCACACCCCCTCGCAGCCGCCCGGGCAGCCGGGCGGCCGGACTCCGTGGACGGGGGCACAGGCACGCTACCGGCGGTGGGTGGACGACCTGAGCGTCGGCCAGAACCCCGCCGGCGCCTCGACGCTGTCGTGGGTGCTGCTGCTGCCGCTCTCCACCGCCCAGTTGCGGCACGACCACGCGGACGCCCAGCTGCACACCCAACGGGTGCGCCGGACGTGGGCGTGGTTCGTGATGTCCCGGACCACGGTCGCACTGGTCCTCGTCACCAGTCTGCTCGGCACCTTCCTCTGGAGCCGGCACTGGCAGGACACCTACTGCCACGGGCCGCTGACCGACCGGAACACGGACTCCGTGTGGAGCGGGGCCGGCAACGGCCCCCGGGAGTGCGTGGGGGTGGCCACGACGGACGAGGTGCGGTTCGCCGAGGGGAACGGGCTCCAGCTGAGGGGCACCGGCCGGGGTGTGACCTTCGCCCGCGTCGAGCAGGCGGTCCGGGACGAGAACGCCTCGATCGGCCCCGGCGACTCGTACGTCACGGTGGTCTACGCCGGGCCGCTCACCGCCGGGAAAGAGGCGGACACCCGCAAGGGGCTGGAGGAACTCACCGGGGTCTACCTCCAGCAGCAGCTCGTCAACAGCCCCACCGCCAAGCACCCCGTCAAGCTCAAGATCCTCACCGCCAACGGCGGCGAGGACATGCTGCGCCAGACCACCGCCGTGCGGAAGATCATCGAGGTGGCCGACCGCGACCCGCACGTCGTGGGGGTGGTCGGCATGGGCCGGAACACCACCGAGAGCGGGGCCGCCACCGAGGCGCTGCGCAGGGCGGGCCTCGCCGTGGTCGACTCCACCAACTCCAGCAGCGACCTGCCCCGCCTCTACACCAACTACTTCGGGCTCGCGGCGACCGACGAGGAGCAGACGCACGTGCTCGGGCTCATCGCCCGCAAGCTGCTGCCCACCGGCCACGTCGGCCGGGCGCTGGTGCTCTCCCGTGCGAGGGGGAACGGCGACAAGGACCAGTACACGATCGAACAGCGCGACGCGGGGCGGAAGATGCTCCAGGACTCGGGTTACCTCGTCGGCGAGAACGTCTCCTACCCGCTCGCCGCCAACGGCGCCGCCGCCCTGGGCGATCCGCTCAGGGACATCTGCGCGGCGCAGCCGGTGCCGGACGCGCTGTACTTCGCGGGCCGGGTCGAGGACGTCAACCCGCTGATGGACGGGCTGTCGAGGATCACCGGCTGCTCGGACAAGGACATCACCGTCTTCACCGGCGACGACCTGACCAAGGCGAGCTTCAACAGCGACGACTACCTCGCGCGCCACGTCACCCTCTACTACAGCTCGCTCGCCCCGATGGCCGCGGGGCGCGGCGACGGCTTCTATCCGCGCTCCAGCGCAGCCCTCGGCGCGCTGCTCCCCGAGGGCATGGAGCGGGCCACCCCGGAGGCCGGGCAGGAGGGGTACAGGGACGAACTCTTCTCCAGCGGCCAGATCGTCATGTCCTACACCGCGACGGCCGCGCTCTACGACGCCGCCGCCCGGGGCGACGTCCCGAGAAGCGCCGCCGAGACCTGGGCGCTGCTGCACACGGTCGACCTCAACGACATGCCCACCGGGACGGTCAGGCTGGCGGGCGCGCCCGCGACGGTCACCGACAACCTGCACGGCATCAACATCGTGAAGGTCACCGGTCCGGGAGCGAAGGCGGTCAGTTCGATCGTCTGCGGCAAGCCCGCGGGCCCGGCCCCGAAGCTGACCGAGAAGGTCTGCAAGCCCTGATCCCGGGGAGGCCGGGGCGCACCACGAGTCCGGGCGGGGCGGCGCTCAGTCGACCAGGTCCCGCACGACCGCGTCCGCGAGCAGGCGTCCGCGCAGGGTGAGGACCGCGCGGCCCTCCTCGTACGGTCCCTGCTCCAGGAGGCCCTCGGAGAGAACACGGCGGGAAGCGGCGAGGCCGTCCGGCTTCAGCAGGGAGAGCGGGCAGCCCTCGCGCAGCCGGAGCTCCAGCAGGACGCGCTCGACACGGCGGTCCTCGGGGCTGAGGATCTCCCGGCCCGCGCCGGGCGAGCGGCCCTCGGACAGCGCCTGCGCGTACGCCCCCGGGTGCTTCACGTTCCACCAGCGCACCCCGCCGACGTGGCTGTGCGCGCCCGGTCCGGCGCCCCACCAGTCGGCGCCGCGCCAGTACAGCTCGTTGTGCAGGCAGCGGCCCTCGGGGGTGCGGGCCCAGTTCGACACCTCGTACCAGGAGAACCCGGCGGCGGCCATCGCCTCGTCGGCGATCAGGTAGCGGTCGGCGTGCACGTCGTCGTCGGTCATCGGGACCTCGCCGCGCCGGATGCGGCGGGCCAGCTGGGTGCCCTCCTCCACGATCAGCGCGTACGCGGAGACGTGGTCGGGTCCGGCGCCGATCGCCGCGTCCAGGGAGGCCCGCCAGTCGTCGTCGGACTCGCCGGGGGTGCCGTAGATCAGGTCGAGGTTGACGTGGTCGAACCCGGCTTCCCTGGCCTCGGCGACACAGGCCTCGGGGCGGCCCGGGGTGTGGGTGCGGTCCAGGATCTTCAGCACGTGCTGCTTGGCGCTCTGCATGCCGAAGGAGATCCTGTTGAAGCCGCCCGCGCGCAGCTCGGCGAGGTAGGCCGGCCCGACCGACTCCGGGTTGGCCTCGGTGGTGATCTCCGCGTCCGGGGCGAGCCCGAACTCGTCGCGGATCGCGGCCAGCATCCGTACCAGGTCGGCGGCGGCCAGCAGGGTGGGGGTACCGCCGCCGACGAAGACCGTGCGCACCGGGCGCGGGTCGTCGCCGAGGACCTTGCGGGCCTGCCTGACCTCCTCGATCAGGTGGGCGGCGTAGTTGTCGCGGGAGGCCAGGGCGCCGCCGGAGCCGCGCAGCTCGGTGGCGGTGTAGGTGTTGAAGTCGCAGTACCCGCAGCGGGTCGCGCAGTACGGAACGTGCAGGTAGAAGCCGAGAGGGCGGTCGGCGGCGCCTTCCAGGGCGTGGCGGGGCAGCGCCCCGTCGTCGGGCACGGGCTCACCATCGGGCAGTACGGAAGGCATACCGTCCATTGTCGCTCGCCGCCAGAGTGGCCCGGGCCACAGGCGGTCCGGGCGGGCGGGGAGGGCCGGAAGGCGGTGTCAGGTTCCGGCCTGGAGGCGGAGGCCCGCCAGGCTCAGCTCCAGCGCGGCGAGGAACTGCTCCTTGTCGTCGTGCCCGTCGAACTCCTCGACGATGTCGCGCACGAACGGGAACTCCTCGGCCGGGAGGGACCGCCACGTCTCGGCGAAGCGGCCGAGGAACTCGTCGCGGTCCACCGAACCGTCGAGCACCTCCGGGGGCGGCTCCTGTCCCATGTCGGCGGCGCTGCCGACGACCACGCTCACGATCGCCGACACGGCGTGGAACCGCTGTCGCGGGGTGAGGTCGAGCCGGAGCGTCTGCTCGCCCAGCATCTCGTAGAGCCGCAGCGAATTGCCCTGGACCACGGCGGTGCGCATGAAGTGGGCGCCCAGCCACGGCCGGTCCACGATCGCGTCGAACAGCTTGAGCGCCATCTCACGCAGGTCGTCGATCGCGTCGTCGCTGCGCGGCTGCGCCTCGACGGCGGTCAGCACCCCGGTCAGCACGTGGTCGATGGCACGGTCGAGCAGGTCCTGCTTGCCGGAGACGTACCAGTAGATGCTGCCGACGCCGGTCCCGAGCCGGGCGGCCAAGGCCCGCAGGGTCAGGGCCGGCTCGCCCGCCTCGTCGAGCAGGTCCACGGCTGCGGACAGGACGGTCTCGATGGAGTGCGAAGCGCGCCGGCGTCCGCGCGGGGGGCTGTCGGCGGTTCGTGGTCGCGGGCCTGTCATGGGCCACATCCAATCACAGCTTGCTTCTTCATCGAACGTGGTTCTATCTTAGAACAACGTTCCATAGAACGCCGTTCGATAGTCGGCGGCGTTCCGAGGGGAGGCCCGTCATGACCACGACCGCCACCGCGCCGCCCGACGCGTCGCGCACCTATCCGTCCCTGCGTGCCGCATGGATACCCCTGGCCGCGCTCTGCCTGGCCTTCTTCGTCGAGATGGTCGACAACACGCTGCTCTCGATCGCGCTGCCCACCATCGGCCGGGACCTCGGCAGCGGCACCACCGCGCTGCAGTGGGTCACCAGCGCGTACTCGCTGACGTTCGGCGGCCTGCTGCTGACGGCGGGTTCGATGGCCGACCGGCTCGGGCGCCGGCGTGTGCTGCTGGTGGGCCTCGCGGTATTCGGGGTGCTGAGCCTGGGCGCCGCCGCGGTCACCACCACGGGGCAGCTCATCACCCTGCGGGCCGGCCTCGGCATCGCCGCCGCGGCCATGGCGCCGATCACCAACTCGCTGGTCTTCCGGCTGTTCGACGACAAGGCGCTGCGGATGCGCGCGATGACCGTGATGATCGTCGTCGGCATGTCCGGCTTCATCCTCGGCCCCCTGCTGGGCGGCACCGCCCTGGCCCACGTGCAGTGGCAGTGGCTGCTGCTCGTCAACGCCCCGATCGCGCTGATCGCGGCCGTCGGAGTCCGCCTCGGGGTCCCGGCCGACCGGCCCGAGGACCTCACCCGCGACAAGCTCGACCTGCCCGGCGCCGCGCTGAGCGTCACCACCATCGGCCTCGCCTGCTACGCGCTGACCAGCGGCGTCGAACACGGCTGGCTCTCGGCGGCCACGATCGCCTCGGTCCTCGGCGCCGTCGCCGCCGGCATCGCGTTCGTGACGCACGAGCGCCGCAGCCGCGCGCCCATGCTGGACCTCAAGCTCTTCGGCGACGGAGTGGTCCGCGGCGCGGCCCTCGCGCAGATCGGCACGGCCATCGCGATGGCCGCCGTGATGTTCGGGCTGATCCTCCACTTCCAGTACGCGTACGGATGGAGCCCCGTCCGGGCCGGGCTGGCGAACCTGCCGCTCATCGTGACCATGATCGTCGCGACCCCGCTGTCCGAATGGCTCGCGGGCAGGTTCGGCCACCGCGTCGCCTGCCTGGTCGGCGCGGCCTGCCTGGCCGGTTCGCTGGCCGGCCTCTCCTGGGGCGTGGACCACGGGTACGGCGCCATCGCGGCCTGCATGGTCGTGATGACCGTCGGCCTGCGCACCGTCATGACGATCTGCGCCATCGCGCTCGTCGACGCGATGCCCGCCAACCGCACGTCGATCGGTACGGCGCTCAACGACACCGCCCAGGAGGTCGGCAGCAGCATCGGCACCGCGGTGGTCGGCACCCTGATCGCGGCGCTGGTCACCACCCAGCTGCCCGCGGGCACCTGGAGCGGTTCGCTGGTGGCCTCGTTCTTCCACGGCGAGCGGATCACCTACGCCGTCCTGGCGGTCGTCGTCGGCCTGATCTCGGCAGTCGGTGCGCTCACCCTCACCGACTCCCGGGTCACCGAGGAGCACCCCGGTCAGGAGTGAGCCCGCGACCGGCCGCGGCGTCGGCCCGATGCCTCCTGCCCGGGGCCTCTCAGTCCGCGCGCAGCACCAGCAACGCCACGTCGTCGTCCGGCGGCAGCTCGGAGAAGCCGTGCACGGCCTGGCGGATGCACTCCGCGACCTCCCTCGCGCTCTGCCCCGCGCAGGGCGCGAGGGCGCGGGCGAGACCGTCGCCGTCGTCGAAGAGCGCGGAGCCGGAGCGCCGCTCGGTTACCCCGTCGGTGACGCAGAGCAGGCTGTCGCCCGGTTCCAGGTCGAAGGTCTGGCTCTCGTACGCCACGTCCTCCACCACTCCGAGCAGCACCTGCGGTTCGGCGACCGGGCGTACCGAGCCGTCCGGGCGCAGCAGCAGCGGCAGCGGATGGCCGGCGCTGGCCACCGTGCACCGGGCGCCGCCGCCCGGGAGCGGCACCACCTCGCCGTACAGCAGGGAGAGGAAGCGGGACTGCCCGCCGTCCGTGAACTGCTGCCCGCCCGCCGCCGCGACCATCAGGGCGGCGGCCTCCGCGGCCTCCATGGCGTCGTCCAGCAGCAGCCGGTTGAGCCGGTCCAGGACCTCGCCCACGCCGAACCCCTCGCGGGACAGCAGCCGGAGCCAGGGCCGGGCCAGGCCGGTCACCACGGCGGCCTCGGGGCCGCTGCCCTGGACGTCGCCGAGGACGAAGCACCAGCGGCTCTTCGGGCACGGGAAGATGTCGTAGAAGTCACCTCCGACCACGCCGTCGTCGCTGGGCTCGTAGACGAGGGCGCTGCTCATTCCGGGGATGTCGGCGACCTTGTTGGGCAGCAGTCCGCGCTGGAGGATGCGGCTGATGGTGGCCTGCCGGGTGTAGGCGCGGGCGGCCCCGACCGCCTGGCCGAGGCGGCGTACGAAGTCCTCCACGACCCGCACCACGGCCTCGGGCAGCTCGGCGCCCGACTCGTGGTCGCGGCCGACGAGGACGGTGCCGAGCGTGCGGCCCCCGGCCGTGATGGTGCAGGCGAGAGCCGCCCCGTCGTGGGCGCCCGGCTCCCGGCCGCCCGGCGGCCAGGGCAGCGGTACGGGTCCCGGGCCGGCGCCGCCCGGCAGCCGGAACGGCTCGTTCTCCAGCGCCCCGCCCAGCGGGCCCGCGCCGGGGTCCTCGCCGTGCCGTACGCGGGTGAGGCGGGGTGCGCCCCGGGCGCCCGTGCCCTCCTCGTCCAGCCAGATCGCACACCAGTCGACGAGCCGGGGGACGAGCATCCGGCCCGCTATCGTCGCCACGAGTTCCTCGTCCAGCTGCCCGGTGAGCAGGTCGGACGCCTCCGCGAGGAAGGCGAGGGCGCCCTGCTGGTCCCAGACGCTGTCGTCGCGCGCCCCGGGCGGAGCGGCGGACACCAGGAGATCGGCGGAGGGCTGCGGGGGCACGTGGGCCGGATGTCCCGCGGCCGTTCCGTCGGAGGCCGCGCCGAGCCGGTGCTCGATGGGGGTGTCCGCGCGGGCCTGGGCGGAGGCGGCCCAGTCGTCCACGGGGAGGCGGGCCCATACGGTCTTGTGCCCGGTGCGGTAGGTGATGCCCCAGGCGACGGAGAGTGCGGCGACGAGGTCGAGCCCCCGGCCGTATTCGGCCAGACCGTACGGGTCTCCGGCGGCGGGCGCCCCGGTGGCGCCGGGCGCGGTACCGGCCGCGGAGGCGGCGGTGACGGCGGGCGGGGAGGGAGAGCCCGCCCCGGGGAGCGCCTTGACCGCGGCGGCCGGCTCCCGGTCTCCGGGCTCCTCGCCGGTCGCGCGGGCCGGGTGGTGGTCGGTGACCTCCAGGACCAGGGCCGCGGGTTCCTCGCCGGTCGCGTGTTCCAGGCGCACCAACAGGTCGACCACGGTGCCGGCGTGCACCACGGCGTTGGTGACCAGCTCGCTGGCGACGTTCACCAGGTCGTCGGCGAGCCGGTCGCTGAATCCCACGGCGGCCGGCACTCCGAGCCCGGCCCACTCCGCGAGGACGGCCCGGACGAACCTGCGGGCGCCGGACGGGGACTGGGGTGTCGCGGGCAGGCTGGTCGTACTGACGAGCGGAGGGTCGCCCGCCCTGCCCGCGTCGGTGCCACCCGGCCGGTGAAGGGTGGCCCGTTGCAGTGGAATTGGCCCCACGGTGCGGCTCCTCCGGATCTCGAAACGCCGCCGACAACGACAGAGTGACAGACCGGCCGTGCACAGGCGCACGGAGTTACCGAACTGGGAGGATGAATACGCGCCAACACCGCGCGGGTCGCACGCCGGGGCGCACGGCGGGCGCGTGACGTAGGGACCGGGGCGCGCGAAAGGGCGGCGGGGCGGCGGCATCCACGACGGGCCCGCACCGCGCGCCGCACGAGAAGACGGGCCCTCACCGCGCGCCGCGCGGGAACACGGCCGCCCGGCGGGCCCGCACCGCGCGCCGCACCGGACGCGACGGGGCGGTACGAGCCTCGGCCTCGGCGAAGAGCGGGTTGCGGGTGTCCGGCAGGCTGTCGGAGTTCCCCTTGGCGAAGCGGGAGACCATCTCGACACCGGC
>NZ_JBSFVR010000148.1:0-17730 GCF_053592415.1 Streptomyces sp. NPDC002690
ACCGCGCCGCCGGTGCTGCTCCCCCGGCCGCCCGTCCGGCCGGCGCCCCTGCGACCGGTGCCGGCGAGCCCCGGGCCGGGCGCGTCCGCCGGCCCGGCCCACCCGGCGGGTCCCGTCACACAGCCGCTTCCGCCGTCTTTGCCCGTACGGCTGCGCATCCCCGCGCTCAAGGTGGACTCGCCGATGATGAAGCTGGGCCTCGACGCCTCCGGCGCGCTGGAGACTCCCCCCGACAACAACCCGGTGCTCAGCGGCTGGTACGCGGACGGGACGGTACCGGGGGCGGTGGGCACCGCCATCACGACCGGCCATGTCGACACCCGGCTCGGGCCCGGTGTGTTCTTCCTGCTGGGCGCCCTGCGCGAGGGCGCCACCGTCGAGATCGTCCGTGCGGACCGGAGCGTCGCCGTGTTCACGGTGTACGCCGTCGACTCCTACAGCAAGAAGGACTTCCCCGACGAGAAGGTCTACGGCCCCTCGGACCGGCCGGAGTTGCGGGTGATCACCTGCGGTGGCGAGTACGACAAGAGGTCCGGCTACCAGGAGAACGTCGTGGTCTTCGCGGCCCTGACCGGCTCCCGCTGACCTGCACACGTCGGTGGACAGCAGGCACACGCCGGTGACGACGGGCTCCCGGCGAACGCACCGGTCCCCGGCGGCCCGAGGGGCGCGCCGGGGACCGGTGATTCCGGATCAGTTCCGGTGGAGAAGGGTCGTCACGGCCTTCTGGAGCGCCCCCTCCGGGTCGGGCTCCGCGCCCTGTGCGCGCCAGGCGACGAATCCGTCGGGCCGTACCAGCACGGCGCCCTGGGCGGAGGTGCCGTGGACGGCGGCCCAGTCGGCGCCCTCCTCGGACCGCAGATCCGCGTCGGGGCCGGACCCGACCGTGAAGGCGTCCAGACGGATCGCCAGTCGCTTCGCCACCTGGCCGGCCGCGCCGCGCCACTCCGAGCTGTTCGCGTCGCAGAGCAGGACGAACGCCTGCTCGTAGAGGTCCAGCGTGGAGATCCGCTCGCCGTCGCGGTCGAGCCACATGTGCGGGGCGCGAGTGCCGGGCTCGCCCGTAAGACCGATGCCCTCGGGGACGACGGGGAGCTCCGGGTCGACGCCCAGGACCGCTCCCCGCACATAGCGGTAGCCGAGAGCGACGGAGAGCATGCCTCCCTGCCGGCCGCCACCGGGCCCACCGGGAGCACCCGGACCACCGGGCCCACCCGGACCACCGGGACCGCCCTGTCCGCCCGGGCCGCCGGGCCGGCCCTGTGCACCGGGGCCGCCCTGTCCTCCGGGCGGCCCGGCGTATCCCGGGTGGCTGTGCTCGCTCGACCGGGCCGAAGCGCGCGCGCTCGTGGCCTTCGCCACCGGGAGCCGCTCCGCCTCGTACGTGTCCAGCAGCCCCGGACCCGCCGCCCCGCCGGTAACAGCCGCGAGCTTCCACGCCAGGTTGTGCGCGTCCTGAATGCCGGTGTTCGAGCCGAACGCCCCCGTGGGAGACATCTCGTGGGCGGAGTCCCCGGCCAGGAAGACCCGACCGCAGGCGTACCTCTCGGCGACCCGCTCGGCCGCGTGCCAGGGGGCCTTGCCGGTGATCTCGACGTCGAGTTCCGGGTCGCCCACCGCCAGACGGATGTGCTCGGCGCACCGCTCGTCGGTGAAGTCCTCCAGCGTCTCGCCCCGGTCGGGCTGCCACGGCGCGTGAAAGACCCACCGCTCCTCGTTGTCGACCGGCAGCAACGCCCCGTCCGCCGCCGGGTTGGTCAGGTAGCAGACGATGAAGCGCCGGTCGCCGACCACGGAGGCGAGGCGGCGGGAGCGGAAGGTGATGCTGACGTTGTGGAAGAGGTCTCCGGGGCCGGTCTGGCCGATGCCCAGCTGCTCGCGGATGGGGCTGCGGGGGCCGTCGGCCGCGACCAGGTAGTCGGCGCGCACCGTGGTGTGTTCCCCGGTCTCCCGGTCCTTGACGACCGCGGTGACTCCGTCCAGGTCCTGCTCGAAGGTGAGCAGCTCGGTGGAGAACCGCAAGTCGCTGCCCTGATCCCGGGCGTGGTCGACCAGGACGGGTTCCAGGTCGTTCTGGCTGCACAGGCACCAGCCGCTCGGGCTGAACCGGGCGAGTCCATTGCCCGGGTCGATCTCCTTGAAGAGCCATTCCTGGTCGTCGCCGGTGAGCGAACCGGCTTGCAGGATGCCGTGGTTGTCGGCGAGTACGGATGCCGCGTCCCGGATGAGCCGCTCCGCGCCGGCGCTGCGGAACACCTCCATCGTGCGGACGTTGTTGCCCCGGCCCCGGGGGTGGGTCGAGGTGCTGCGGTGTTTCTCCACCAAGAGGTGGTCGACGCCGAGCCGGCTCAGGAAGAGAGAGGTGGACAACCCCACCAGGGAGCCGCCCACGATGAGGACAGGCACGCGGTGGTCGACGCTTTCGTTCATTCGATTGCTCCAGCTCAAAGGCATGGGGGACGCAGTGTCCATGCCCTGCCGGGAGGCGGTCGGCGGGGCTTGTGCCGACGCCTCACCTGAACGGTTCATAAATCTGGCGCCGCCCGTACCAGCGTTCCACGATCGGTCGCGGGAGCGGTGCGCGCGTCGCACGGGGCGGGACGTCACCCACCGGCAGGCAGGGACCTGCGCGACTTCCACCGAAACCTGCCCATGACGGGCGGGACGGGACAGGAGAACACAAGCGATGACAATCCTCTCGGAACGGGTATCCCAGTCCGCCTTCGACGGTTCGAGGCTCCGGGTCATACTGCTCCTTGACCTGCACGACGGCGCCCAGAACCAGTTCCTGGAGGCGTACGAGCACATGCGCAACCAGGTCGCCTCGATTCCCGGACACATCAGCGACCAGCTGTGCCAGTCCATCGAGAACCCCTCGCAGTGGCTCATCACCAGCGAGTGGGAGAGCGCGCCGCCCTTCCTGACCTGGGTGAACAGCGAAGAGCACGTGGCGACGGTGCAGCCGCTGCACAGCTGTGTACGCGACACCCGCTCACTGCGCTTCAGCGTGCTGCGGGAGACCGGGGCCGCGTTCGAGAGCACTCCGGAGCATGCCAAGGGCCGGCTCCAGTCCGCGCCACGTCTGGGCAACGGCGTCGTGCGCCACGCGCTGACCTTCACGGTGAAGCCGGGCACGGAGGAGATCGTCGCGAAGATCCTCGCCGACTACGACTCCCCGCAGGCCCAGGTCAACGAGAACACCCGGCTGCTGCGCACCTCGCTCTTCATGCGCGGCAACCGTGTCGTGCGGGCGGTCGAGATCGAGGGCGACCTGATGGCGGCCCTGCGGCACGTCTCCCGCCAGCCCGAGGTCAGGGCCGTGGAGGAGGCGATCAACCCGTACCTGGAGCAGGACCGGGACCTGAGCGACTCCAATTCCGCCCGGCTGTTCTTCACCCGGGCGGCCCTCCCGGCCGTCCACCATGTGACGGCCGGCCGCCACGACGCCGCCGACGTCCAGCGGCACGCGCTGTTCTACCAGGCCAAGGAAGGCTGCGGCATGGCGCTGGCCCGGCTGTTCGCGGGCCAGGACGAGGAGAACGCGGACGACGTCGCGAGCCCCATCGAGAGCAGCACGATCTTCCAGCGCGACGACGTCGTGGTGCGGCTCCTCGAGGTGAGCGGCCCGCTCGACGCGCAGCCCACGCAGGCGCTGGGCATCGGCGGCGACCGCAAGGCGGCCATGCTCGAACGCCTCCTCGACAGCGGTGCGCAGGGCATGCCGCGAGACGACGCGGAGGCCGCGCGCTTCCTCGCCCAGTCCGAGATGGACCTGATCACCGACCGTCGGTCCGCCGAGTCCTGACGCGTCACCGGCAACGGGGGCCGGCCCCGCCCTGCCGTCACACCTCACAACGTGCCTGGAGAAAAGCAGCCATGACCATCCACCGGCATCGCATCGTGGATCTCAGCGAGACCCAGCCCAACCGCAGGCGCGGCGGCGACCTCCGCGCCATGCTCACCCCGACGGCGGTCGGAGCCACCAGCGGTTTCATGGGGCTGGCCCTCGTCGACCCCGGTGACCGGATCGGCGAGCACTACCACCCCTACTCCGAGGAGTTCGTCTACGTCGTGGCCGGACAGCTCGAAGTGGACCTGGACGGCGAGACGTTTCCCATGCGGCCCGACCAGGGTCTGCTGATCCCCCCGCACGTCCGCCACCGCTTCCGCAACGTGGGGGACGTGGAGGCGCGCATGGTCTTCCACCTGGGCCCGCTCGCCCCGCGTCCCGAACTCGGCCACGTCGACACGGAGGTCACCGAGGCCACGGAGGCGAGCCGGACGGCCGAGCGCGGAGCGCCGCCAGAACGAACGGCGGCGTCCTCATGACCCGGCGCGTGGCCGTCACCGGGGTCGGCGTCGTCGCCCCCGGTGGCATCGGCGCCCCCGCGTTCTGGGACCTGCTCGCCAACGGCCGTACGGCGACCCGCGGGATCACCCTGTTCGACCCGACGCAGTTCCGCTCACGGATCGCCGCCGAGTGCGACTTCGATCCCGTCGCCCACGGCTTGGACGCGGACCTGATCGCCCGCTCCGACCGGTACGTCCAGTTCGCGCTGGTGGCGGCAAGGGAGGCGCTGGGCGACGCCGGGCTCGACCTGGAGAAGGAGGACCCCTGGCGCATCGGGGTGTCCCTCGGCACGGCGGTCGGCGGCACCACGCGTCTGGAGCACGACTACGTCGCGGTCAGCGAGAGCGGTGCGCGCTGGGACGTCGACCACCGGGCGGCCGGTGCCCACCTGGAGCGGGCGTTCGCGCCGAGCACTCTGGCCTCCGCGGTCGCGGAGGAAGTCGGTGCGCACGGGCCCGTGCAGACCGTCTCCACCGGCTGCACCTCCGGGCTCGACGCGATCGGGTACGCCTTCCACTCCGTGGAGGAGGGTCGTGTGGACGTCTGCGTCGCGGGGGCGTCCGACACCCCGATCACCCCGATCACGGTGGCCTGCTTCGACGCCATCAAGGCGACCTCGGCGAACAACGACGACCCGGAGCACGCCTCCCGGCCGTTCGACGCGCGCCGGGACGGGTTCGTGATGGGCGAGGGCGGTGCCGTCCTCATCCTGGAGGAGCTGGAGCACGCACGGGCCCGCGGGGCGACCGTCTACTGCGAGATCTCCGGGTACGCCACCTTCGGGAACGCGTACCACATGACCGGGCTGACACCGGAGGGGCTGGAGATGGCCGAGGCCATCAACACCGCCCTCGCGCACGCCCGCCTCGACGGATCGCAGGTCGACTACGTCAACGCACACGGTTCGGGCACCAAGCAGAACGACCGGCACGAGACGGCCGCGGTCAAGCGGGCTCTCGGCTCGCACGCGTACAAGGTGCCGATGAGCTCGATCAAGTCCATGGTCGGCCACTCGCTCGGCGCCATCGGGGCCATCGAGATCGCGGCGTGCGTGCTGGCCCTCAAACACCAGACGGTGCCGCCGACGGCCAACTACGAGACCGCGGACCCCGAGTGCGATCTCGACTACGTCCCGCGCACCGCACGGCCGCTCAAGCTGCGCAGTGTGCTCTCGGTCGGCAGCGGATTCGGGGGATTCCAGTCCGCCGTCGCCCTGACACGCTCGGGCGGGAGGACCTCATGAGCGCCCCGGCAGCCTCCGCGCACCGCACCTCCGTCATCACCGGGATCGGTGTCGTCGCCCCCAACGGGACCGGCGCCGGCGCCTTCTGGAAGCAGACCCAGGAGGGGGTCAGCGTCCTCGACCTGGTCTCCCGCGAGGGGTGCGAGAACCTCCCGCTCAAGGTCGCCGGCGAGGTCAGGGACTTCGATCCGGTCGCTTTCATCGAGGAGCGCTTCCTCGTCCAGACGGACCGCTTCACGCACTACGCCATGGCCGCCGCCGATCTCGCCCTCAGCGACGCGCGGCTCGGCCGCGCCGACTACGAGGACGCGCCGTTCAAGGTGGGCGTGGTCACCGCCGCCGGCTCGGGTGGCGGCGAGTTCGGCCAGCGCGAACTCCAGCGGCTGTGGGGGGAGGGTTCCCGTTTCGTCGGCCCGTACCAGTCCATCGCCTGGTTCTACGCGGCCAGCACCGGTCAGATCTCGATCCGGGGCGGCTTCAAGGGGCCGTGTGCCGTGGTGGCGAGCGACGAGGCCGGTGGTCTCGACGCGCTGATGCACGCGGCACGTTCCATCCGGCGGGGCACCGACGCCGTGGTGGTCGGCGCCGCCGAGGCGCCGCTCGCGCCGTACTCGGTCGTCTGCCAGCTCGGTTACACAGACCTCAGCCTCAGTGACGAACCCACCCGCGCCTACCGGCCGTTCACCGCGGACGCCTGTGGATTCGTACCCGCCGAAGGCGGCGGCATGCTGGTGGTCGAGGAGGAGGCGGCGGCCCGCGACCGCGGCGCCCGGGTGCGGGCCGAACTGGCCGGCCACGCGGCCACCTTCACCGGCGCGTCCCGCTGGGAGGAGTCCCGCGCGGGCCTCGCCCGCGCGATCGAGGGGGCACTGCGGGAGGCCGGCTGCGCACCGGAGGAGATCGACGTGGTCTTCGCGGACGCGCTCGGTGTGCCCTCGGCGGACCGGGCGGAGGCGCTGGCGATCGCCGACGCGCTCGGCGCGCACGGACGCCGGGTGCCGGTGACGGCACCCAAGACCGGGACCGGTCGCGCCTACTGCGGCGCGCCGGTGCTGGACACGGCAGCCGCCGTACTCGCCATGGAACACGGTCTGATCCCGCCGACGCCCAACGTCTTCGACGTGTGCCACGACCTGGACGTGGTCACCGGGCGGGCGCGCCCAGCCGAACTGCGCACGGCGCTCGTACTGAGCCGCGGCCTGATGGGGTCGAACTCGGCCCTCGTGCTGCGCCGCCCCACCGACACCCCGCTGTAGAAGGAGTGGTCCCCATGCCCGATCAGCTGACGTACGAAGAACTGGCCGCCCTGATGAAGAGCGGCGCCGGCCTCAACGCCACCGCCTCCGAGATGGCGAGCCGTCCCACCTCGGCCTTCGAGGACTACGGCCTGGACTCGCTCGGCCTGCTGGGCATCGTGGCCGTGCTGGAGAACCGCTACGGCCACGCGCTGCCGGCCGACGCCGACCAGTGCAAGACGCCCGCCGAGTTCCTCGACCTCGTCAACAACACCCTCGTGACAGGAGCCTGACGTGTCCGGACACACCGAGAACGAGATCATCATCGCCGCGCCCCTGGATCTCGTCTGGGAGACGACGAACGATCTGGAGAACTGGCCGCAGCTGTTCAGCGAGTACGCGGCGGTCGAGGTCCTCAAGCGGGAGGGACAGAAGACGACCTTCCGTCTCACCATGCACCCCGACGACAACGGCAAGATCTGGAGCTGGGTCTCGGAGCGGACCACCGACCGGTCGGGACGGAACGTGCAGGCCCGTCGGGTCGAGCCCGGGCCGTTCCAGCACATGGACATCCGGTGGGAGTACACGGAGGTCCAGGGCGGTACGCGGATGCTCTGGCGGCAGGACTTCGCGATGCGCCCGGACGCCCCGGTGGACGACGCGTGGATGACCGACAACATCAACCGCAACTCCCGTGTCCAGATGGAGCTCATCCGCGACAAGATCGAGCAGCGCGACCGTGAGCGCCGCTCCGCGGCCGTACCCGCCAACTAGAGGTTGTCCGGTCCTCCGGCGGACCGGGGTCGCCCCGGTCCGCCACCGGCAACCCCTGATGCCCCGAAAGGCAGCCAGATGCACCACGCTCTGATCGTCGCCCGGATGGCTCCGGGTTCGGCTCCGGACATCGCGAAGCTGTTCGAGGCCTCCGACAACACGGACCTCCCCCACCTCGTCGGTGTCCACCGCCGCACCCTGTTCCAGTTCGGCGACGTGTACCTGCACCTGATCGAGTCCGACCGTCCCCCGGGCCCGGAGATCGCGAAGGTGACGGAGCACCCGGAGTTCAAGGCCATCAGCGACCGGCTCACCGCCTTCGTGAGCCCGTACGACCCGCAGACCTGGCGCGGTCCGAAGGACGCGATGGCCCAGCCGTTCTACACGTGGCAGCGGTAGGTCTCGCTCCCGCACACAAGAAGATCGCCCCGGGTCCGGCACTTCGGTGCCGGACCCGGGGCGTTTCGGTGGCGCGGCCGGTTTACGGCACGGTGCACTCGAAGGCGTGGAGGTAGGCGTTGACCGGGTGGATCTCGCCGACCCGGAGACCCGCCTCGGACATGCGCCCGAGCAGACTCTCCCGGGTGTGCTTCGCTCCCCCGACGTTGAGCAGAAGCAGCAGGTCCATGGCGGTGGTGAACCGCATCGACGGGGTGTCGTCGACGAGGTTCTCGATGATCACCACGCGGGCGCCGGGGCGGGCCGCGGCGACGACGTTGGCGAGGGTCCTGCGGGTGCTCTCGTCGTCCCATTCGAGGATGTTCTTGATGATGTAGAGATCGACCTCGAACGGGATGTCCTCGCGGCAGTCGCCGGCCACGATCCGCACCCGGTCGGCGAGCGGGCCGCCGTCCCGCAGCCGCGCGTCCGCGCGGGCCACGACGCCCGGCAGGTCCATGAGGGTTCCCCGGACCGAGGGGTGCTTCTCCAGCAGGCTGGCGAGCACATGTCCCTGGCCGCCGCCGATGTCGGCGACGGAGGAGACGCCGGTCAGGTCGAGCAATTCGGCGACGTCCCGTGCGGACTGCACGCTGGACGTGGTCATCGCCCGGTTGAACACGTGGGCGGACTCGCCGGCGTCCTGGTGGAGGTAGTCGAAGAAGCCCTTGCCGAAGGTCTCGGGGAAGACGCTCGATCCTGTGCGCACCGCGTCCTCCAGACGCGGCCAGACGTCCCAGGTCCAGGGCTCGGTGCACCACAGGGAGATGTAGCGCAGGCTGTGCGGGTCGTCCTCGCGCAGCAGCCGGGACGTGTCGGTGTGGACGAACTTGCCGTCCTCCGTCTCGGCGAAGACGCCGTAGCAGGTCAGCGCCCGCAGCAGTCGGCGGAGCGGTACGGGCTCGGCGTCCACCACGAGGGCGAGTTCGGCCGCGGAGGCCGGGGTCTCACCGAGGGCGTCCGCGACGCCCAGCCGGGCCGCCGCGCGGACGGCCGCGGCGCACGCGGCTCCGAAGGCGAGCTCCCGCAGGCGCATGGACGGCGGCGGGGTCGGGGCGCCGGTGTGGACGTGGGGCGCGGCGAGGGTGGAGGTGAGGGGTGCCTTCTCGGGGCTGGTCTCGGGGGTGGGGCTCACGGTGGTCATGCGGTCTTGGTCCTCCTGGTGCGGCGGTGGGTGGTCATTCGGCACACATCCCGGCCGGTACGGAGGTGGCGCAGGTGTTACCGACGAAGGTGTTGCCGGTGCCCGAGGTGTCGCGGTCGGCGAGGTCGGCCGGGCTGTTGCCGCTCACGAGGTTGTCCTGGACGGTGTTGTCGGTGTTGAGGGCGCCCACGAAGCTCTTGATGAGCACGATGCCGCCGGAGAAGTCGGTGGAGCCGGCGTTGTCCTGGATGACGTTGGACCGCACCACCGTGCTCTCGCTGCCGGTCAGGACGATGCCGGACCCCTGGATCGCGGAGAGGCGCGGGGTCGCCGCGCAGAGCTTGTTGTTCTTCACGATGCGGTTGCCGCTGATCGTCATCGCACCGGCAGCGGGCTTGGACTCGTCGCCCACGACGAAGATCCCGCTGCAGTTGCCGGTGATGGTGTTGTCGTCGACCAGCAGGTTCCTGACCCGGCGTACGGTGACGCCGATGCGGTTGCCGCTCACCGCGTTGTCCGCGATGGTCGTCCCGCCGGTGTCCGTGGCTCCGCCCTCCTCGTTGACCGCGTTCGCGACGAAGATCCCCGCGTCGCCGTTGCCGGTGGCGGTGTTGTGCCGGATGTCGGCGCGGGTCGAGTGCTCCTGGGCGATGCCCCAGGTGCCGTTGTCCCGGGCGGTCACCCTGCGGACGGAGAGCCCGTCGGTCCGGGACGCCCAGACGCCGTTCTTGGCGAAGCCGGTGACGGTGAGCGCACGGATTCGGACGCCGTCGACGGGGTTCTTCTCGGTGCCGACGACGCAGATGCCGTTGCCGCCCGCCGCGCACGCGTTGACCGCCCTCGGCCCCTTGGCGGCGGCGGGAGCACCCTGTGTCGCCTTGGCGGGCGTCGTCCCGGCGGGCGCCTCGGCGGGGGTCTCAGGCGTCGTCCCGGCGGGGGTCTCAGGCGTCGTCCCGGTGGACGTCCCGGCGGGCGTCTCGGCCGCCTGGGGTGCGAGAACCGTACGTTCACCCGTCCCGCGCAGTGTCAGGCCCGGCGTGGTGATCAGCACACTCTCGCGGTAGGTGCCGGGCAGAACGACGACGGTGTCGCCGGGGTGGGCGGCGTCGACCGCCTCCTGAATCGATTCTCCTGGGTGTACCACGTGTTCGTGGTGTGCGGACGCTGCCGTGGGAGCGGCCGAGAGCCCCAGGACGGTGGCCGTGACGGCAGTGACGCCCGCCAGGCATTTCATGTGTTTTGTTCTCATGAGCCGAAGCTATGGGCGATCAACCGCCTACGCCACGCAGGGTGAGCGAGTGGATACAACGCGCGCCCCTGAATGGGTTACAGGCACGCCCCACGGCCCCGCTCGCCCTGCCGCGCCGGAGCCCCGACCGACTCAGTGGGCGTCCCCCGTCGTGGACGAGGTGATGATGTCTCCGTGCGCGAAGTCCCCCGGAGGGATTCCCGGATGGTGGCTCTCGGACCCCGGATGCGGGGCGGAGGTCCCCAGCGACAGCCGGGAGACGATCCGGTAGCGGTCGCCCCGGTAGAGGGAGTGCACGTACTCGACGGGCCGGCCCGCCGTGTCGGTGGTGAGGCGCTCGATCAGCAGGGCGGGCGAGAGGACCGGCATGTCGAGGACCGCGGCCTCGGCCTCGTTGATGACGGTCGGTTCGATGGACTGGACCGCTTGGTCGACGTGGACGTGGTGGTGCTCGCGCAGGTGATCGTAGAGGTCGCCCGCTTCCAGCTCCTGCGGCGTGAGGGAGGGGACGAGCTCCGCCGGGATGTGCAGGTGTTCGATCGCCATCGGTGAGCCGTCGACCAGCCGCAGCCGGGCTATGTAGACCACCTCGGCGGCGGGCGACACCCGCAGCTTGCGGCCGATGCGCGCACCGGCACGGATCGTGTCGAGCTGCAGGAGCCTGCTGGACCAGACACCTGCCGCCCGGGGCACCACGAAGGCGGCATCGTCCGAGACGAGTTCCTGGGTGATCTTGGCCGGGGCCACGAACATTCCGCGCCCGTGTTCGCGCACGAGCTGTCCGGTTGCGACGAGTTCGTCCACCGCGGCCCGCAACGTGGGTCGCGAGACACCCAGTTCGGCACTGAGGGTGCGCTCCGAGGGAATGGCGTCCCCGGGACGCCGCACCTCGATCAGGCCGAGCAGGTGCTCACGGACCCGCTCCCGCTTGAGTACGCCGCCTGAGCCTGAGGAGCTGTTCTGCATGGATCCGACCTCTCCGCCTCTTCGTCGGCAACTGGTCCGGTGGTAAATGATGAATGGTGCAACCTTGAGCAACCCTGAGTCTACAACGCACCTAACTGCCCTTATTACTTGGAGGGTTGACGCCACCACTGGTCTATGCCACCTTCTAGCCACGCCGTTGTCCAGTTGACCAATTGGTCAACTCTTTTTCGAGGTGAATCCAGTGAAGATCCGCTTCATCCCGGCCGCGGTCGCCCTGGCGGCAACCTGTGCGCTCACCGCGTGCGACAGCACCTCCTCCGGGTCCGACCAGTCGGACGGACCCTCCACGCTGACCGTCTGGATCATGAAGGACAGCGTCTCCGACTCCTATCTCCAGCGGTTCGAGAAGGACTTCGAGTCCCAGCACCGGGGGACCGACCTGGACATCCAGATACAGGAGTGGGACGGGATCGGTGAGAAGATCACCGCCGCTCTCGCCAGCAAGGACGCCCCTGACGTGCTGGAGGTGGGCAACACGCAGGTCGCGCAGTACGCGCAGAGCGGCGGGGTGCTCGATCTCAGCGACAAGGTGACGGAGTTGCAGGGGGCCGACTGGCTGCCTGGTCTCGCCGAACCGGGGAAGGTCGACGGGAAGCAGTACGGCATCCCCTGGTACGCGGCCAACCGCGTGGTGATCTACAACAAGGACCTCTTCGCGAAGGCCGGCGTCACCGCGCCGCCCAAGACCCGCGAGGAGTGGCTGGAGATCACCGGGAAGCTCGACAAGGGCGGCACGCAGGGCATCTACCTCCCCGGCCAGAACTGGTACACCCTGGCCGGCTTCGTGTGGGAGGAGGGCGGCGAGCTGGCGGTCAAGGACGGCGACACGTGGCGGGGCGCGCTCGAAAGCCCCGAGGCGCTCAAGGGCATGGAGTTCTACGAGCAGCTCCAGGCTCTGGGCAAGGGGCCCAAGGACTCTGACGAGGCCAAGCCTCCCCAGGCGGACGTCTTCGCCAAGGGCGACGTCGCCCAGATCATCGCCGTGCCCGGCGGCGCGAAGATCGTGGAGCAGGCGAACCCCGCCCTCGCGGGCAAGCTCGGCTTCTTCCCGATCCCCGGCAAGACGGCCGGTAAGCCGGGAGCGACCTTCACCGGAGGCTCCGACCTCATCGTCCCCGTGGCCTCGGCCCACCAGAAGGCGGCGTACGAGGTGATCGCGGCGCTCGCCGGCGAGAAGGAGCAGACCGAACTCGCCCGCACCATGAGCTACGTGCCCAACCGGACGTCCCTGGCCGGTGTCCTCAAGGACGACGAGGGCAACGCGGCGATGGCCGCCGCCGCGGCGCAGGGACGCGCCACGCCCAACTCCCCCGAGTGGGCCGCCGTCGAGGCGACCAACCCGATCAAGGAGTACATGACGGCCGTGCTCACCGGGACCGACCCGGCGAAGGCGGCGAAGGCCGCGTCCGACGCCATCAGCAAGACCCTCAACCCGTGAGCCGGACAGCGCCCGAAGGGGGACGGGCATGACGCGGACCGCGGACATGGCCGGCACGGCGGAGGCCGCACCGGCCGGCCCCACCGCCCCGGAGGCCCCTCCCCCGGCCGGGGTGACGGGCGGACCCCGCCGCGGTGTGCCGGGCGCCCTCTGGCCGTATCTGCTGATCGCTCCGACCGTGGTCGGGTTCGCCTTCCTGCTGGCCTATCCCCTCGCGCGTAACCTGCTGATCTCCTTCCAGCACTACGGCATGGCCGAACTGATCCGCGGGGACGCGGAGTTCGCGGGCCTGGAGAACTACTCGGCGATCCTGCGGGACGGCGAGTTCTGGGAGGTGGCGCGGCGCACGCTCTGGTGGACCGCGGTCAACGTCGCGCTCATCATGGTGATCGGTACGGGCGTCGCGCTGATGCTGCAACGGCTCGGCAAGCGGATGCGGACCCTGGTCCTCGTGGGGCTGGTGCTCGCCTGGGCGAGTCCGGTGATCGCCGCCACCACGGTCTTCCAGTGGCTCTTCTCCTCCCGGCTCGGAGTGGTCAACTGGCTGCTGGTCCGGATGGGGTTCGACTCCTTCGAGAACTACTCCTGGTTCGCGCACGGTCCGGCCGCCTTCACCGTCCTGGTGCTGCTCGTGGTGTGGCAGTCGGTGCCGTTCGTCGCCGTCACCCTGCACTCCGCGCTGACCACGGTGCCGGCCGAACTCTTCGAGTCCGCCCGGATCGACGGGGCCGGCGGCTGGCGGATCTTCCGCTCCATCACGCTGCCGGTCCTGCGGCCGATCTTCGGTCTGGTGCTGAGCCTGGAGGTCATCTGGGTCTTCCGGTGCTTCGCGCAGATCTGGGCGGTCACCAAGGGCGGGCCGGGCGGCGCGACCACCACGCTGCCCGTCTACGCCTACCAGGTCGCCCAGTCCCTGCACCGCTACGACCTCGGGGCCGCGGCGGCGACCCTCACGGTGCTGGTTCTGGTCGGCGCGCTGATCCTCTACTTCCGCCAGATGTTCCGCCAGGAGGCCGAGCTGTGAGCGCCCGTCCCGTCCGCGTTCTCCTGCGCGGACTGCCCCTGAACGCCGGGGCGCTGGTCGTCTTCGGCCTGAGCGTCTTCCCCGTCTACTGGATGATCCTCACCGCGTTCAAGCCGACCGCGGACATCCAGGCCGAGACTCCCGTGTTCCTGCCCACCTCGCTGACGCTGGAGCACTTCTCCGACGCGGTGACGGCCGACGGTTTCTGGTCGTTCTGGCGCAACAGCCTCCTCGTCACCGCCGGCTGCGTGCTGCTGGCCCTCGTCGTCGCCCTCGGCGCGGCGTTCGCGGTGGCCCGGATGCGCTGGAAGGGCCGGCGGGGCTTCGTCCTGATGGTGTTCGTCGCGCAGGTCGCCCCCTGGGAGGCGCTGCTGATCCCGATGTACGTCATCGCCCGCGACACCGACATGCTCGACCGGCTCACGACCCTGACCCTCGTCTACTTCATGATCACGCTGCCGTTCACCATCGTGACCCTGCGGAGCTTCCTCTCCGCCATCCCGGCCGAGCTGGAGGAGGCGGCCCAGGTGGACGGCTGCACCCGGGCCGCCGCCTTCCGCCGGGTCACCTTCCCGCTGCTGGCACCGGGGCTGCTCGCCACCTCCCTCTTCGGCTTCATCACCGCGTGGAACGAGTTCGCCTTCGCCAACATGCTGATCATCAAGGACCAGGACGACCGGACGCTGCCCGTCTGGCTCTCCTCGTTCTCGAACGTCTTCGGTACCGACTGGGGCGCCACCATGGCGGCATCCACCCTCTTCGCGCTGCCCGTCCTCGTCCTCTTCCTCGTTCTCCAGCGACGGGTCGCCACCGGTATGACCGGTGGCGCGGTCAAGGGATAGGAGAAACCGTGTCCATGCCCCCCACCGGCCTCGGCCTCGTACCGGGCCCCTTGAGGCTCCATCTGCGACGGGGCCGGTTCACCTTCGACAGCGCCACGGCGATCCGCGCCACCCCGGGCACCGAGCCCGCCGCCCTGCTGCTGCGTACCCTGCTCGCCCCGGCCACCGGGCTGCCGCTGCCTCTCACGGAGGACGGCCGGGTCGTCCTCGCCCTCGACCCCGATCTCACCGGCCTCGGCACCCAGGGCTACGGACTGACCGTCAGCGAGGACGCCGTCCTGCTGCGGGCGGCCCGGCCGGAGGGACTGCTGCACGGCGTCCAGACCCTTCGTCAGCTTCTCCCGCCCGCCGCCCTCTCGGCCGGCCCGGTGCACGGCACACCGTGGTCGGTCCCCTGCCTGGAGACGACGGACGTGCCGCGCTTCGCCTGGCGCGGGGCGATGCTCGACGTGGCCCGTCATTTCCAGCCCGTCTCGTTCCTGCGACGCTTCACGGACCTGCTGGCCCTGCACAAACTGAACGTTCTGCACCTGCACCTCACCGACGACCAGGGATGGCGGATGCCGGTCGGCGCCTACCCCCGGCTCACCGAGGTGGGCGGGCTGCCGCACGGAGGCGCGTACACCCGCCGGGAACTGACGGACCTGGTGGCGTACGCCGCCGACCGCGGGGTGACCGTCGTCCCGGAGATCGAGATGCCCGGCCACGTCCGCGCCGCTCTCGCCGCCTACCCGCACCTCGGCAACTTCCCCGACCGCCGGCTGGACGTCTGGGACCGCCACGGCGTGTGCGACACCGTCCTGGGTGTCCACGACGAGGCTCTCGACTTCTGCCGGACCGTGCTCGGCGAGGTCATGGAGGTCTTCCCCTCGGAGTACATCCATGTCGGCGGCGACGAGTGCCCGACCGACGAGTGGCACTCCTCGCCCACCGCGCTTCGGCGCGTCGCCGACGAGGGGCTGGCCGGTCCCGGGGCGCTCCGCGGCTGGCTGATGGAGCGGGTCGGGACGTTCCTGGCCGAACACGGCAGACGCCCGCTCGGCTGGACCGACCGCGGGGACGATCTGCCGGAGTCCTTCACCGTCATGGCCTGGCGGGACCAGGAGCACGGTCTCGCCGCCGCGCGCACCGGTCATCCGGTGATCATGGCGCCGCACCGCTCCACCTACCTGGACTACCCGCAGTCCACGCACCCGCAGGAGCCGCCGGGCCAGCCCGGCTTCCTCGTGGACCTGCCGACCGTCTACGCCACCGACCCCGCGCCGGCCCACTGGGACGCGACGGAGTCCGCGCAAGTGCTCGGTACACAGGCGCAGTTGTGGACCGAGTACGTGCCCACCGCCGCACACGCCGAGTACCTCGTCTTCCCCCGGCTGTGCGCCCTGGCCGACACCGCCTGGTCCGGCGGACACGACTGGGACGGATTCCAGGCGCGGCTGGACCACCACAAGACCCGGCTCGACACCCTCGGCGTGCCGAGCCGTCCCTCCACGCTCCACCATCCCGAGAGGAACTCCAGGTGACGAGCACCAGCACGAGCAGAAGAGCACGCACCCACAGCGGCGTCTCCCGCGTCCGCGTCGCACTGGCCGCCACCGCACTGGCGGGCCTCGGCTGCGCCACCCTGGCGGCCGTTCCCGCCACCGCGGCGGGCGAGCCCCTGACGATCCAGTACCGGCAGAGCTCCACCGGCTCCGACCAGGCGGAACCCTGGCTCAAGGCCGTCAACACCGGCAGC
Source organism: Streptomyces sp. NPDC002690 (assembly GCF_053592415.1). Classification (NCBI taxonomy): domain Bacteria; kingdom Bacillati; phylum Actinomycetota; class Actinomycetes; order Kitasatosporales; family Streptomycetaceae; genus Streptomyces; species Streptomyces sp. NPDC002690. The sequence goes on from NZ_JBSFVR010000148.1 coordinate 16,464, forward strand.
GCGTCCGTCTCCCTCGCCCAGGTCAAGATCCGCTACTACTTCAAGGCGGACTCCGGGGCCTCGTACACCTACGCCTGTTCCTGGGCGGTCAAGGGGTGCGCCAACATCACCGGAACCTTCGGCACGCTGTCCAGCCCCACCGCGACGGCCGACCGGTACCTGGAGATCGGCTTCACCGCCGGCGCCGGCTCGCTCGCCCCGGGCGCGGACACCGGCGACATGCAGCTGCGGTTCTACCGCTCCAACTGGCAGCCGCTGAACCAGTCCGACGACTACTCGTTCGGGTCCGCGCAGACCTCGTACGCGAACTGGTCCAAGGTCACCGCGGCCGTCGGCGGTACCCAGGTGTGGGGCACGGCGCCCACCGGTAACAACCCGACCGACCCCACAGGTCCGACGAACCCGACCGACCCGCCCGCCGCCGGACCCCGGCTCTTCGACGACTTCAACTACACGTCGTACAGCGACCCGGCGATCGGCACCCACGGCTGGAACGTACGTTCCAACTCGGGCGGTCCCGGGGTGCCGGGCGCGAGCTGGCCGGCCGAGAACGTCACCTTCGCCAAGGAGGGGACCAACTCGATCATGAACCTGGAGACCTCCACCGCCGGTACGGCGGAGAGCACCGAGCAGAGCGAAGTGCTCACCAAGGCGACGAAGTTCCGCAACGGCACCTACGCGGCGCGGGTGCGGTTCGCCGACGCTCCGAAGTCCGGCCCTGACGGGGACCACCTCGTCAGCACCTTCTTCACCATCAACGACCTCAAGGCCCCGATGGCCGACGACTACGCCGAGTACGACTTCGAGTACCTGCCCAACGGCGGCTGGGGCGAGCCCTCGAACATCCTCTACACCACGTCCTGGGAGACCTACCGCCCCGACCCGTGGGAGGCGGTCAACCAGCATTCCGAATCACGGACCAGCTACGCGGGCTGGCACGACCTCGTCCTCACCATCGACGACACCGCCATCGTCTACTACATCGACGGCGTCGAGTTCGGCCGCCACGACTCCCGCTACCTGCCGGAGCGGCCGATGTCCATCAACTTCAACCAGTGGCTGATCGACCTCGCGGGCCAGACCAGCACCACCCCGCGCGCCTACGACCAGAAGGTCGACTGGGTGCTGCACGTCAAGGACCAGGTGCTGACCCCGGCCCAAGTCACCGCGGAGATCGCCGCCTACCGGGCGGCGGGCAAGACCTTCGAGGACACGGTGCCGGCGGCCTGATGCACCGGTCCTTCCCGCCGGACCCCGTCCGGCGGGA
>NZ_JBSFVR010000149.1:0-17643 GCF_053592415.1 Streptomyces sp. NPDC002690
CGTACGTCCGGCCCCTGACCGGCCGGACGGACCGGTACGGGAGCGCCGGTCAGACCGGCCGGTAGCGCCCCGGCTCGGCACCCGTCGCGACCAGGTCCGCGATCTGCTCGCAGGTGACGAACTCCACGCCGCGCGAGGCGACTTCGTCGAGCCAGTGCTCCAGGGCGAGGAGGCGGTGGCCCCGGCCGATGACCTCGGGGTGCATGGTGACCGTGAGGACGCCGTCCTCGAAGTCCCGCACCATGTAGTCGAGATCGGCCGTCCAGCTCGCGAACATCTCACGGGGGTCGCGCAGTCCGGGCATCAGTCCGGACGGGGTCCGCAGGAACTCCAGGTACGGGAAGTCGTCCAGGGACCAGGCGACCGGGATCTCCAGCAGTCCGGCCGGCTCGCCCCAGTGGACTCCCCCGTCGTGCGGGACGTCCGGCGTCCGGCAGGGGTACGGGGCGTAGTCGTGGCCCATCAGGCTGCTGTCGTACCGCAGTCCGTGCTCCACCAGCAGATCGACGGAGGCGTCGGACAGGTCCCAGGCGGGCGCCCGGAAGCCGCGCGGCAGCGTACCGGTGACCTCCTTCAGGGCGTCCAACGACCGCTTGAGCACCGCGCGTTCCTCTGCGGGCTCCAGGGCGGCGACGTTCTCGTGCGCGTGCCCGTGCACCGCCACCTCGTGACCCCGGTCGATGAGTTCACGGGTCAGCTCGGGGTACGTCAGCGCGGTGTGCCCGGGTACGAACCAGGTCGCGGGGATGGACCGGGACTCCAGGATGTGCAGCAGCCGGGGTACGGCGACGGCGGCGAACTCGCCCCGGGAGCGCGGGGTAGCGGTGAGCATGCCCCGGGCCATCCAGGAGGAGATGGCGTCGAAGTCGAAGGTGACGCAGACGTATCCGCTCCGCGAGGACCGGGAAATCGACGAGGTTTCCGAAGTCATGGGTGTCGTCGCTCCGTTCAGCTCAGCGGCAGTGCGGCGTTGCCGGTGCCCGCACCGCCGTCCACGGAGAGCGAGGCACCGGTCATCCACGAGGCGTCCGGACCGCAGAGGAAGGAGACCGCACCGGCGATGTCGTCGGGGACCCCCGCGCGGGGCCAGGGCTGTCCGCCCCGGATGGAGCGGACGTACGCCTCGCCGAGCGGGTTCACCTCGCTGTCGACCTCGATGAAGCCCGGGGAGACGGCGTTGACGTGGATGCTGTGCTCGGCGAGCTCCAGGGCGAACGCCTTGGTGAGCATGTCCAGTCCGGCCTTGGAGGTGCAGTAGTGCGCGGCACCCCGGCGGGCGCGGGCGGAGGCGCCGGAGCTGATGTTGACGATGTGGCCGCCGTGGCCCGCGTCCACCAGACGCCGGGCGAAGGCCCGCGAGAGGGAGAAGACGGCGGACAGGTTGACGTCCATGACCTGGTCCCACTGGTCGTCGCGCATCTCCAGGAGCGGGGCGCTCGGGTAGAGACCGGCCGCGTTGACCAGAATGTCCAGGCCGCCGAACACCTCCCACGCACGGTCCACGAAGTCCGGCAGCGAGGCGCGGTCGGTGAGGTCGACCTCCATCGCGGCGAACGGCCCACCGCTCTCGGCGACGAGCGGGGCGAGGCGGTCGGCGCGGAGGTCCGCGAGGATCACCTTGACGCCGTCCTTGCTCAGCCGCCGCGCGACGGCCGCCCCGATGCCGCCGGCCGCTCCGGTGACCAGCGCGATCCTGGGCTCGTTCCGCGCGGGGGTGCTCTCGGGGGTGCTCACAGTTCTCCTTCTGTCCCACGCGCCGTGTCGTGGGGCTTGTCGTCATGGGTCGTGCGGTCGTGTGTTCCGTCGTAGTGGGTCAGGCCGTCGAATCCGGCCCGCAGGTCGCCGTACCGCTCGGCGGCGGGCCGCCCGTCCGGCTCGCCCGCCGTACGCGACGCGCGCCGGGCGAGGGTGTCGTACGCCCCGGCGGCGCCGTCGGCCAGCAGGTCGATGACGCACCAGGCCATCAGCACGGCCGGTTCCAGGGCGGCGAGGACGTGGTCGGTGACCATGTAGTCGACGCTGTGCGCGTCGCCGGTGGCGCCCCCCGTGAAGGGGTGCAGCACCGGCATGACCGCGCCGAGGTCCCCCATGTCGGTGGAGGCGCCGAGGTGCCGGCCGGGGGCCACCGCGTCCGGGCCGAAGAGCGCGGTGCCGTTGGCCCTGGCCAGCTCGGTGAGGGCCGGGTCCTGGTGGTGCGGGAGGTAGTTGAGGGTGGTCTCCACGGTGGCGCGGGCGCCGAGCGCCACCGCGCCCGCCCGTGCCGCCCGGTCGACGACGGCGCAGGCGCCGCGCAGGGCGTCCAGGGTGCGGGCCCGGACGACGACTTCGAGCTCGGCGCGGTCCGGTACGGCGGTGGGCGCGTCGCCCCCGTGCGGCAGCACGGCGTTGACGCGTACCGCGTCCTCGTCGCGGAAGGTGTCCCGCTGGGCGTCGATCGCGCTGATCGCGAGCATCGCCGCCTTCAGCGCGTTCACCCCGTGCCACGGGGACGAACCGGCGTGGCTGGACCGGCCGGTGAAGACGATCCGCTTCACCACCGACCCGTTGTGGCTGTCCCCGACGCTGAGCCGGGCGGGCTGCCCGGACGTGTGAACGAGCATCGCCATGTCCACATCGTCGAAGGCACCCCGCGCCAGCAGGTCGGCCTTGCCGACCAGGTGGATCAGTTCACCGGCGCGTACCCGTGTCCGCCGCCACTCCAGCTCGACGCTCTCCTCGGCCGGTACGGCGAGGAACGCCACGTCCCCGTCGAGGTGCTGCCGCACGGCGGCGAGGCCGATCGCGGCACCGATCATCGACGCCACCTGGGCATGGTGGCCGCAGGCGTGGGCCGCCCCGGTCTCCGGGTCGGCGAGCGGGTGCCGGGGCAGTACGAGGGCGTCCAGTTCGCCGAGCACGGCGACGGTGGGGCCCTGGGTGCGCCCGGACATCCGCGCCTTCACCCCGGTGAGGGAGAGACCGCTCTCGAAGGGGAGCTCCAGCTCCGTGAACCACCCGGCCACCTTCGCGGCGGCCCGGTGCTCACGGAACCCGGTCTCCGGGTGGCGCTGGAGGTCCTCGCTGAGGTCCAGCAGTCGCTCCCGGTGCCCCTCGATCGCCGCCCGCGCCCGCTCCTTGAGCCGCGCGACGGGCACGGAGCCGGGGTCGGAGCCGGGGTCGGAGCCGGTACCGCTCGCGGGTACGGGGCCCGTCACGCGGCGCTCACCGCGACGGGCTCCGGGGCGGACTCGGGGGTGGACTCGGGGGCGGAGTCCGACAGGTCCACGTGACGGCCGAGGCCGGCCCGGAACGCCTCCGGGGTCTGCGGGGTGACCAGCGCGCCGACGATCGCCAGGACGCAGCCGATACCGAGGAAGGAGAAGGCCGCGCCGTAGGAGAAGTGCTCCGCGAGGAAGCCCATCACGAACGGGGAGACGGCACCGGCGAGCTGGCCGCCGAAGTTCACCATTCCGCCGCCGACACCCGCGTACTCCGGGGGCAGCATGCGCAGCGGCAGGCCGAAGATCTGCATGTACGCCAGGTACATCACGAGCGTCGCGCAGGTCTCCCAGGCGATGAACTCGCCCGCCGACCCGGCACGCACCATCATCACCAGCAGACCGCCCAGGGTCACCATGACGGGGATGACCACCCTGCGGTGGTTGCCCTTGAGGAAGCGGTCGAAGAGGTAGCCGCCGATCATCATGCTGATCGCCGCGGCGACCCACGGGATGCCGGACAGCAGGCCCACGCCGGTGAGCGAGACGTCCTTGTTCTCACGGAGGTAGGACGGCACCCAGGACACCAGGCCCCACCCGATGATGTTGAACCCGCACATCATCAGCGCGAAGCGCCACATCATCGAGGACTTGAGCAGGCCCAGCGCCTGACGCAGCGACACCTGGGCGACCGGCTCGGGAGCCGTCTCGCTGCCGGTCGCCACGGCGAGCTCCTCGGTCGTCAGCGGCTTCGGCATGCCCTTCCACAGCACGAGCACGATCAGCAGGCCGAGGACGGACACCGCCCAGAACGCCCCGCGCCAGCCGAAGGCCACGATGAGCGGCGCGGCGACGATGGGGGCGATCGCGGAACCCAGCGGGTTGGACGCGGACATGATGCCGTTGGCGGTCAGCCGCTGCGCCGGGGTGGTGCGCTCGCTCAGCGCCTTGATGGAGGCGGCCGGGTACATGCCCTGGAAGATGCCGAAGATCGCTCGGATCACGATCATCGTCGTCAGGCCGAGGGCCAGTCCGCTCGCGGCGGTGAAGATCGCCCAGCCGCCGGCCGCCACCAGCATGGTGGGGCGGGCGCCCTTGGTGTCGGCGAGGATGCCGCCGGGGATCTGCATCGCCGCGTAGGTGATGAAGAAGGCGGTGAGGATCAGGCCCTGCATCGTCGTGCCGAGCCCGAAGTCCTCGCCGATGTCCGGCAGGGCGAGGGTGATCACAAGCCGGTCGATGTAATCGATCAACCAGGTCATGAAAAGCACGGCGACTGCGGCCGTGGCCACTCGCTTGGCCGAGCGTGCCCGGGAGCTGCTGCCCTCTGTCATCTTCCACCTCCACGCGGATACCGGTCGATCACGACCCGGAACCTGTCGTCGGATCGTGGTCAGCAGTGTGCAAACCCGGCGTACCCCCACGGTTTGTGGACGACGAAGAGGTTTTCGGCGTTTCCTCGTGCTCCCCGACAAACGCGTTCGGTCCGAGGGCGAAAAGCTGTACGGCGGCGTTCAACCGCTCGTAAGGATCGGCCAGGTCGAGCCCGGTCAGGTCACGTATCCGACTCATGCGGTAACGCAACGTGTTCGCGTGGACGTTCAGTTCCCGCGAGGCCGTGGCGGTGTCCCCGAAGGCGTCGAGGTAGGCCGCCAGGGTCTGCGTGTACGCGGTGCCGCGCCGCAGATCGTGCGCGCGCAGCCGGTGCACCGGCCCGTCCTGGAGCCGCCGGTCCGCGGTGACGGCCTCGCCCAGCACCAGCAGGTTCGCGGTGCCGCGCACGTCCTCCAGGCAGGCGCTGCGGGCCTCGCCGCGCCGGGCCAGGGCGCGTACCACCAGCTCCGCCTCCATCCGGCTGGCGGGCAGCTCCCCCAGGTGCGGTACGCAGGGCCCGATGCCGGTACGCGGCCGGGCGCCGACCGCGTCGGCCACGGCGGCGGCGACCCCGTCCGCCGCCCGCCGTATTCCGTCCCGGTCGACCGGCCCCACCAGGGCGAGGACGACCCGGGAGGGGCCGGTGGTGGCCAGCGCCCGCCACCGGTACCCGGCGAGATGGCGCAGCGCCTCCTCCTTCGCCCGGTACAGGTCGGCGGCGCCGAACCGGCTGCCGTGCGCCGACAGGTCCGCGATGAGCACGGTGACCGGCGTCCCCGGATCGACGACCAGGTGGGAGGCGGCCAGCCGGGGATCGACGTCGCCGAGCAGGGCACGGCCGAAAAGTTCCTCGTCCAGCCGCCGCCGGGCCACCTCCTCCTGGTCGAGGCCGAGCAGCACGCTCACGGCGGCCGTGGCGGCGTCCGCGAGCAGCGCGGCGGCGTTCTCGGCGAGCGGTTCGCCGGGAACACCGCCCTCGGCGACCCAGATCGAGCCGAGGTTCTCCGTACCGGCGCGGACCGCCGCCGCGAGCCTGCGCCCCGCACCGAACTCGGGCACCGCGGCCACGTCGACGACCTCGGGGCCGGACCAGAGCCGCCGGTAGACGCCGAGTTCGACGAGCCGCGCCCGGTACCCGACCGGGCCGTGCTGGTCGAGCACGGCGGCCCGGCGCATCTCGTCGTCCCCGGGGCCGAGCCGGGAGGCGGCAAGCAGTTCCTGACCGGGGGTGAAGATCATCACCGAGCCGTTGACCAGCCGGGAGAGGGAGTTGGCGAGGCTCACCAGGTCGTGCCGGCGCCCGAACAACGCGGCCCGCCGTGTCCCGGGCCCCACCCGGACGGCCAGCAGGGCGCGCACCCGTCCGATCAGGTCCGTCCAGTCCTGGTCGGCCGCCAGCGCCAGGACCGCCACGCCTCGCTCCGTACCGAGGGCGCTCGCCTCGCGCAGGGCGCCGTCCCCGCCGTCCTTGACGATCACGGCGCTCGCCCCGGCCGCGACCGCCGCCCGGATCAGTCCACCGGGCTCGCTCCCGGCCCCGATACCGAGCAGCAGCCCGCCCGGCCGGTCGGGGGCGGCGGGGTGCGGTGCGTCCTGCCCCCGCGGACCGCCGGGTGCCGGCGCGCCCTCGTGGACGGTGAGCGTGCGGACCGGCACGCCGAGGCCGTGCGGGGCGGCCCACACGGCGACGGTTCCGGGCCCGAGGCAGTCCACGACGGTGGCCAGGGTCACCGGGGCGTCGGCACCGTCCTGCCCGGACGCGCCTGCGGCGTCCGCCACCGTGCGCCCGGGTGCGCCCACGTGCTCCGGGTTGTGCTCGGCCACGGCGGATCAGCTCCAAAACTTGGCGGGTCACACAAACTTTCGCATGTCGGGACAGAGCAATCATGCAGAGGCGTATCCCCACGGAAGCCGCGCCAAAGGAGTCCCGCCGTGCCCGCATCCCAAGTCATCGACCCGCGCGACCTGTTGCGCCGCCTCACCGACGACACCCAGGCGATGGTCACGGATCTGGAACGACTGGTACGGGCCGAGTCCCCGTCCTCGGACGGCGACGCCCTGGGCGCTTGCCGGGACGTACTGGCCGAAATCGGCACCCGCCTCCTCGGCACCGCCCCCACGGTGCTGCCGAACGACCCCGGCAACGGCCGACCCGGCGGGCTGCTCTGGCGCCTCGGCCCGGCCGACGTACGGCCCGTCCTGCTGGTGGGCCACTTCGACACCGTGTTCCCCAAGGGCACGCTGAAGCGCCGGCCGTTCCTGGTCGACGGCGCCCGGGCGACCGGCCCCGGCGTCTTCGACATGAAGGGTGGCCTGGTCCAGGGCCTCTACGGGCTCGCCCGGCTCCGCGAACTGACCGGTGAGGACCCCGCCGTCGCGTTCCTGATCACCGCCGACGAGGAGATCGGCTCCCCCGCCGGCGGCCCGGTCGTCACCGAGTGGGCGCGCAGGTCCCGCGCCGCGCTGGTCCTGGAGGGCGCGGCGGACAGCGGCGGGCTGAAGCACGCCCGCAAGGGCTGGTCGTTCTACGACATCCGCGTCAAGGGCATCGCGGCCCACGCGGGCCTGGAACCCAGCAAGGGCAGCAACGCCCTGACCGACCTGGCCAGGATCATCGTCGCCCTGGAGTCCCTCGCGGCGTACGACGACCGGGTCACCGTCACGCCGACGGTGGCGAGCGCGGGCACCACCCAGAACACCGTGCCCGACCGCGCACACGTCACGGTGGACGTCCGCGTCCCCGACGTCCAGGCGCAGAAGGACATCGACGCCGAACTGCACCGCATCGTCGCCGACGTGGCCCGGCTCCCCTTCGAGATCATCGGCGGCCCCAACCGCCCGCCCCTCGAAGAGGCCGCCGCCACGGACCTGCTGGAGACGGCCCGTACCGCCCTGACCGAACTGGGCCTGGAATGGCCCGGCTCGGCCGCCGTGGGCGGCATCTCCGACGGCAACCTCTGCGCGGCGGCCGGCACCCCCACCCTCGACGGCCTCGGCGCGGTGGGCGGAGGCCCGCACGCCGACCACGAGTGGGCCGACGTGACCCGCATGCCGGAGCGGGCGGCGCTGGTCGCGCGGATGGTGGGGCTGCTCCTACAGGAGGGGTGAGACGGGGGGCCGGGGTTCGGTTCGGGGCCGGGAGCCGGTTCGGGGGGCCGGTTCGGGGGGCCGGTTCGGGGGGCCGGTTCGGGGGGCCGGTTCGGGGGCCGGGAGCCGGTTCCGTACGGGAGGTACAGGGGTCCTTCCGTACGGAACCCGGCCCGCCCGGCCCGCGGCCTTTGAGCCTCAGCCCTGTTCCGCGTCCTGTTCCTGACCCTGTTCCGCGTCCGGGCCGCCGAGCCCGGCGAACATGTCCAGCAGCGACTGCGGGGCGTTCGGCGCGAAGATGGCCTCCAGCCCCTCGGCGGACTCCAGCGCCGTGCGCTCGGCGCGCGGGAAGAGAAGCTCCTCGTACGCCGAGAGCGCCGCTTCCGTGTCCCCCGGGTGCGCGGCCAGGCACCGGCCGAGGTCCGCCCCGTCGATCAGCGCGAGGTTCGCGCCCTCCCCGGCGAACGGCGACATCAGGTGCGCCGCGTCCCCGAGCAGCGTGACGCCCGGAACCCGGGACCAGCGGTGGCCGACGGGCAGCTCGTGGATGTGCCGGGGCACCAGCGGCCCGTCCGCCTCGGCGATGAGCCCGCGCAGGCTGGGCGCCCAGTCCGCGAAGTGCTCCAGGACGGCCGCCTTCGCCGCCCCGGAGTCGGTGAAGTCGACCGTACCCAGCCAGCTTTCGTCGGTGCGCAGCGCCACGTAGACATGCAGGCTGCCGTCCGTCTCACGGTGGCCCAGCAGCGCCTTCCCGTCGCCGAGCCCGAAGAACATCCCCCCGCCGAGCAGCGCCGCGGCCTCGGGGTGACGGGTGTCCGCGTCGAACAGATCGACCTCCACGAAGGAGATCCCGGTGTACGCGGGCACCGCGTCGGACACCAGCGGACGCACCCGCGACCAGGCGCCGTCGGCCCCGACGAGCAGATCGGTGGTGAACACCGACCCGTCGGCGAGCGTCACCTCGTACCGGCCGCCCCGGCTCTCGTCACCGTCCGTCGCCCGGCACGCCACCACCTTGGAGTTCCAGCGGATGGTGCCTTCCGGGAGGGAGGTGAGCAGCAGGTCGCGCAGGTCGCCCCGGTCGATCTCGGGGCGCGCGCCGGAGCCGTCGTCCTCCTCCTCCCGGTGGACGAAGCCGTTCTTGTCGAGCAGCCGCATCGCCTGACCGCCCGGGTGCACCTTGGCCAGGAACGCCTCGTGCAACCGCGCCTCGCGCAGCGCCGCCTGCCCGCTCTCCTCGTGGATGTCGAGCATCCCGCCCTGCTTACGGGCGTCCGGCGAGGCGTCCAGGTCGAAGACCGGGACGTCGATGCCGTGCACGTGCAGGACCCGGGCGAGCATCAGCCCGCCGAGCCCGCCGCCGATGACGGCTATGGGGTGGTGGGGGCTGGGAGTGGATGACGTGGATGACGTGGTGGTCGTCATGGCGTGGCTCCTTCTCGACGTACTTCGTACCGGCGACGGCTACGGCGCCGGATCGGATCAGTTCGGATCAGGTCAGGTCAGGTCGCGCGGGGTGGTCAGCGCACCGTTGACAACCACCCGGAACATCCACCCGAGGCGCTGCGGCGGGGCCCCGGAGAACAGGTCTTCGCCGAGCGCGGCGATACGCGGATACGTGTCGGCGGACGCGGCACGCAGCGCTCCCACCAGCGCGTCGTGCTCCTCCTCGGCCGAGTCGGTCTCCGAGCGGGTGCCCTGCTCGGCAGCGGCGGCGGTGGCCAGCTGGAGCAGTACGTCCACGCCCCAGGCGGCCTGCCCCGGAGGCACCCCGCCCTCGTCCAGCAGGGCGAGGATCGCCTCCACCAGCGCCAGGTAGTTCGCCCCGGTGGGCCGCGCCACGAGAGCGGAACGCGCAAGGCTGGGGTGCTCGAAGAGCACCCCCGTGTACGACCCGAGCACCTGGACGAGCCGCTCCCGCCAGTCCCCCGCCTCCGTCACGGGCCCCAGATCGACCGCGCCGAGGTACTCCTCCAGGATCGCGGCGTGCAGCTCGGCCGTGTTCCCGAAGTAGACGTAGAGCGAGGCCGGCCCGGTGTCCAGCTCCGTGGCCAGCCGCCGCATGGTCACCCGCTGAAGCCCTTCGGCCCGCATGATCCGCACGGCGGCCTCGACGATGCCCGCATGACTGAGCGCGGGCTTGGCGGGCCGCTCGCGGCGACTCCGGGGGGCGGGGGTGGGGCTCGCTGGTGTCATACGACGAGAGTAACGAACATGTTCGTCACGAACAAGTACTTCACGAACATGTTCGTTCTCGAATGCACGACGCCCTCAGGTTGCACCACACGCATCACGTGACACCCGCTCGCACATGGAGTCCAAGAGCGCTCAGCCCGAAATCGACCAGCGGGACCTGCCCGACCGGCCGCGCGAAATCATGGACGCCGCGCAGGGAGGGCAGTCCTTCACCGTCACCCGTGGCGAATGCCCGATCGGCGAGCCGATCCCTCTGCGCCGCCCTCGCCGATTCGTCTCACGCCACAAGTTCGCAGCCACGTCGAGAACCGGCCCCGACCTCGTCCTCGACCCGTTCCGCGCCGACCAGGACGCCACGGCCGACACCTTCCTGGACGGCCCCAGCCCCGGCTGACCTTCAGCCCCACAGGCAGGGTCTCGCGCGCCAACCTCAAGCCGCCGGCCCCGTGCGCGACCACGCTGCACACAGGCGCCGCTCCAGCACGGGACCAATCCCCGCACGCGCGGGGAGCACCGCCTCGACCGGGTCGCGCGGGTTCGGACTCCAGGACCATCCCCGCACGCGCGGGGAGCACAGCAGGGCGACCGGCGCCACGGAGCCGAGGACGGGACCATCCCTGCACGCGCGGAGAGCACTTCGGCGCGCACGAGTTCGCCGCCGAGAACGCGGGACCATCCCCGCACGCACGGGGAGCACTGGATGTCCTGGCACATGGTCGGGGTGTTGGTCGGGCCATCCCCGCACGCGCGGGGAGCACCCTTCCTGAACTGCGGGTTCATCCCGCCGAAGTGCTGGATTCGACCAACTTCACCGACTCGGACATTTCACCCTCCCCGCCACCTCTCACCACTGGCACCAAGTCAACAGCGCCCCACCCGCATCCCGCCGGAGAACAGGCCCCCAGCCACCCGCCCCACTCACACTCCCGCACCCCTCCCCGCTGTCAGTGCAGCGTGCTTGGCTGGCTCCATGGCTGACGCATACAGCACGGACGAGGGCGCGCACGGCTCCCGATCGCCCGCCTCCACTCTGAATCCGCAACCGGAACAGCCGAGTTCGCCCCACGCACCCACCCCCGCCTCCGAGATCGCCCCCGAGATCGCCACGCTCCTTGCCTGCCTGCGTGACCAGCGGCGCCACGTGCTCGGGATACTCGACGGGCTGGGCGAAGAGGCGCTGCGCCGACCCGTGTTGCCCTCGGGGTGGAGTTGCCTGGGGCTGGTCCGACACTTGGCGCTCGATGTCGAACGGTTCTGGTTCCGGGCCGTGTTCCTCGGTGACGCGGAGGTCATCCGGAGCCTGGACGGGATCGAGGATGCCTGGCAGGTTCCGGCTGGGGCATCGCCCTCCGACATCCTCGGCACGTACCTCGTCGAGACCGAGCGCGCCGACTCCGTCATCGCCGCCGCCTCCTCGGCGGACGCAGCCCTGGCCTGGTGGCCGAGCCACCTCTTCGGCGACGGATGGCGCCACCACACCCTGCGCGATCTCCTGCTGCACGTCATCACCGAGACCGCCTGTCACGCCGGCCATCTCGACGCGGCCCGCGAAATCATCGACGGACGGCGGTGGTTGGTGATCACCTGACCACGTGCGCGGCTCGCGTGACGCGCGAGCCGTCAGCCCCGGACACCCCGCAGAAGGTTGCGGATCAGAGCGTCGGCGAAGGCCACGTCGAGTGGCTCGTCGGGCAGTAGCAGGCGGTGGTAGCAGGCGCCCCACAGCTGGTCCACGACGACCTGCGGGTCCACGTCGGGGTGGATCTGGCCGAGCTCCTGCGCCCGGGTGAGCCGTTCGACCGCGAGGCGGCGGCGCGGGTGGGTGTAGTGCTCCGCGAGGGCGGCGGCGAGGGCGGTGTCGGTCTGGGCCGCGCCGACGAGTTGGGCGATCACCCGCCCGGTACGCGCATCAGTGAGCAGGCCGACGAAGGCGTGCAGCTGTGCGGTGAGATCGCGCTCGACGTCACCGGTGTCGGCGAAGGCGAGGGTGCTCTCCACCGCGCTGAAGTACGCCTCGAAGGCCAGGGCGCCGGGTGAGGGCCACCATTTGTAGAGCGTCATCTTGCTCGCGCCGGCGCGGGCCGCCACCTTCTCGAAAGTGATCCCGGCCAGCCCGGATTCGAAGAGCATCGCACCGGCCGCACCCACCACCGCTTCGCGCACCTCCGTCGCGGGGCGGCGGCCACGCCCGCGCCTGACGGGATCCTTCGACTCCTCGGCCATCACCACTCCCCTTCCCGCTCACCGACACGCATCAGGGCCCGGCGCGCCGCGTCAGCCGCACACCGGCCCCCTGCTTGCAGTATATGGACGATCGGTCTACATTTTTTAATGGACAAGCAGTCCATAAATGCCCCAGCAAGCGGGAGGCTGATCCCATGACCGACACCACCCAGCCCCAAAACACCAACAGCGGCAACAGCGGCAACAGCGGCAACAGCGGCAACAGCGGCAACAGCGGCAACAGCGGCGGCAACGACGGCAGCAGCGCCCCCGCCCGCGTCGCCATCGTCACCGGGGCCTCCGGGGGCATCGGCCGCGCCGTCGCCGAGCGGCTGGCTGCCGACGGCACCGCTGTGGTCGTGCACTACGGCCGGGACAGGGCGCGGGCCGAGGAGGTCGTGGCGGCCGTGGAGAAGCTGGGCGGGCGGGCCACGGCGTTCAGCGGCGACGTCGCGGACGAGCACGCGATGGCCGCGCTCTTCGCGGCGGGCGAGCAGGCGTACGGCGGTGTGGACGTGGTCGTGAACACGGCCGGGATCATGCTGCTGGCGCCGGTCGCCGAGTTCGACCTCGACGCCTTCGACCGCATGCACCGCACCAATGTGCGCGGCACGTTCGTGGTGTCCCAGCTGGCCGCCCGTACGCTCCGACCCGGCGGCGCGCTGATCAACTTCTCCACCTCCGTGACCCGGCTCCAGCAGCCCACGTACGCCGCCTACGCGGCCACCAAGGGGGCCGTCGAGGCGATGACGCTGGTCCTCGCCCGCGAGCTGCGCGGCCGTGACGTGACGGTGAACGCGGTGGCGCCCGGCCCGACCGCCACCCCGCTCTTCCTGGACGGCAAGCCGCAGCAGGTCGTGGACACCATCGCGGGCCTCTCCCCGATGGAGCGGCTCGGCACCCCCGAGGACATCGCCGAGGCCGTCGCGTTCCTCGCCGGACCGGGCCGCTGGATCAACGGCCAGGTGCTCTACGCCAACGGCGGCGTCGCCTGACGGACGCGCCGGGTGCCGCCCCGGGGTTGGCCTCCCCCCGTACACGCAAGGGAGCCGAATACCGAAAGAAGCGGGCCACTGGCCGGTTTGTATCCTCGGCATGGTGCCGTCCGGCACCATGCGGGACCCGCGAGAGGACACACCGTGACCACCGAGCTGAGCTCCGACGCCCTGAGCGCCCCCGGCGCCCCGAGCGACCTGAGCGACCTTGTCGACCGTGCCAGGCAGGACTACGAGGAGCTGGCCGGCCGCGGTCTCTCCCTCGACCTGACCCGGGGGAAGCCGGCGCCGACGCAGCTCGATCTCTCCGAGGACCTGCTGAGCCTGCCGGGTGGCCGCCACACCGCCGCCGACGGCACGGACGTGCGCAACTACGGCGGTCTCCAGGGGCTGACCGAACTCCGCGAGATCTTCGCCGAGCAGCTCCAGGTGCCGGTGGCGCAGCTGCTCGCGGCCGGCAACTCCAGCCTGGAGCTGATGCACGACTCGCTGGTGCACGCGTTGCTCAGCGTGCTGCCGGGCGCCGAGTCGCGCTGGGTCGACCAGGGCCGGATCGCGTTCCTCTGCCCCGTCCCCGGCTACGACCGGCACTTCGCGCTGTGCGAGCGCTTCGGCATCGACATGATCCCCGTGCCGATGACCGAGTCGGGTCCGGACATGGACGTGGTCGAGCGCCTCGTCGCGGAGAACCCGGCCGTCAAGGGCATCTGGTGCGTCCCGAAGTACAGCAACCCGGACGGCGTGGTCTACAGCGACGAGACCGTCGCCCGGCTGGCCGCGATGGAGACCGCCGCACCCGACTTCCGCATCTTCTGGGACAACGCGTACGCGGTGCACCACCTCACCGAGGATCGGGTGGAGATCGCCGACCTGCTCGCCGCGTGCGACGAGGCCGGGAACGCGGACCGGGTGTTCGTGTTCGGCTCCACCTCCAAGATCACCCTGGCGGGCGCCGGCGTCGCCTTCTTCGGCTCGTCCCCGGCCAACGTGAAGTGGCTGCTCGCCAACAACTCGAAGCGGTCCATCGGCCCGGACAAGGTGAACCAGCTGCGGCACGCGATGTACCTGCGTGACGCGGACGGCGTACGCGACCTGATGGACCGTCAGCGTGCCGCACTCCAGCCGAAGTTCGAGGCCGTTCAGCGCATCCTCGAAGCGGAGCTGGGCGGTACGGGCCTCGCCTCCTGGACGAAGCCCAAGGGCGGGTACTTCGTGAACCTGGAGGTCGAGGAGGGCTGCGCGAAGGAGGTCGTGCGGCGCGCCGGTGCGGCCGGTATCGTCCTCACTCCGGCCGGTGCCACCCACCCGTACGGCGACGACCCGAGCGACTCCGTCATCCGGATCGCCCCCAGCTACCCGACGCAGGGTGAGCTGGAGGAGGCCATCCTCGGCCTGACCGCGTGCGTGCGGGTCGTCGGGTACGAGAAGCGGCTCGCCGCGAAGTAACGATTCCGTGCGGGCCGTACGCACTCCGGCCCGCCACGCGTTCCGGCCCGCCTCCCCCGTCGAGGGGAGGCGGGCCGGGGTGTGCCGGAACGCCCCGGAGAAGGGACCCTCGCGTTGACGGACGACAAGAACACCGGCGACAAGAACACCGGCGACAAGTTCACCGGCACCAAGAACACCGGCACCAAGTTCGCCGACAGCGCGAACACCGATGACGGGAACAACGGCGGCTCCAGGAAGTGGCTGTTCCTCGTCGGGGCGATCGCCTCCGAGGTCGCGGCGACGCTCGCCCTTCGGGCCGCCCTCGACGACGGGCCGTGGTACGTACTGGTGGTCGCCGGTTACGTCACCGCGTTCACGATGTTGGCGCTCGTCCTGCGCGAGGGCATGCCGATCGGCGTCGCGTACGGGATCTGGGGCGCGAGCGGTGTCGCGGTCACCGCCGTACTGGCCGCGTTCCTCTTCGGCGACCCGCTGACCTGGATGATGGGCCTCGGCGTGGTGGCGGTCGCCGGCGGGGTGATGACCGTGGAGATCGGCGCGCAACGCGCCACGACCGCCCGCGAGCAGGCCGCGACCGCCACGAACAGCCCCGCCTCCGCAGACCCGCGCCCCACCCCCGACCCCGAGGAGACCGCCCCGTGAGCTGGCTCTTCCTGATGGGCGCGATTCTCTGCGAGGTCAGCGGCACCCTCGCCCTGCGCGCCTCCGAGGGCTTCCGCAAGAAGGTGTGGCTGGCGCCGGTCCTGCTCGCGTACGTCGCCTCCTTCGGCTGCCTCGCGCTGGCGCTCTCCCACGGCATCGCGATCGGTGTCGCCTACGGCATCTGGTCCGCCTGCGGGGTCGCGCTGACCGCCGTCCTCGCCCGCCGCCTCTTCGGCGAACCCCTCACCCGGCTGATGGGCGCGGGCATCGTCCTGATCGCCGGCGGCGTCCTGCTGATCGAAGCGGGCGCCCACCCGTAGTACGCACCCTCCGCGCCCACCCGTGAGCCAGGTCCGGCGCGCGACCCCGTGACCCCGGCCGGCTACTCCGCCCGCCGCCCGCTGCCCAGGATGCGGCCGATCCCGTCCTCGAAGCGGGCCGGGAAGGTGTCCGCCGAGAGCACCGGCAGCGCTCTGCGCAGCGCCGGGTACGCCCCCTCCGCCACGGCCGCGCGCAGCCGGCCCTCGTCCGAGCCGGTCAGCGCCTGCTCCTCCTGCGTGAGGCCGAGGGTGAAGTACGTCAGGGCGTAGAGCGTCCAGGCCGCCGACTCGTCCGTCGCTCCACCCGCCACGAGGGTGTCGAGCAGGGTGTCGGCGAACCGCAGGGTGTGCGGTTCGGCCGCGTAGGTACCGGTCACCAGGGCGGCGCCGTCCCGGTGCGCCAGCAGGGACCGCCGGTAGCGCCGCATCAGCTCGCGCGCGCGTTCCTCCGCGTCCTCGGGCAGGTCCTCGTACGTGAGGGCACCCGCGAGGGCGTCGGCCAGCAGCTCCAGCAGCCGGTCCTTCGTCTTGATGTGCCAGAGCACGGTGTTCATGCGTACGCCGAGCCGGTCCGCGACCGCGCGGGTGGTGACGGCGCCGAGTCCCTCCTCGTCCAGCAGTTCCAGCGCGGCGGCCACCACGGCGGCGGGCGTGAGGCGGACGCGGGGCGGGGTCGTCGAGGACGCGGATTGCTTTTTGGTCACTGACCTAGTTTAGTTCGGACCAGTTACTGGTCACTGACCAAGAGCATCGAGGAGAGCAGCCATGGAAGCGAACACCGTGACGGAACGGGCCGAGGTCGTCGTCGTGGGGGCGGGCCCCACCGGGCTCTGGCTCGCGGCCGAACTCCGCCTCCAGGGCGTCCCAGTGACCGTCCTGGAGGCCCGGACGGAACCGAGCCCGCACTCCAAGGCACTCACCGTGCACCCCCGGACGGTGGAGATCCTCGCGATGCGCGGGCTCACCCAGGTCGTCGAGGCGGGCGCCCCGCTCCCGTTCGGCCACTTCGGCGCACTGACGAGCCGGCTGGACTTCCGGGGCTTGGACACCCCGTACCCCTTCACCCTGCTCCTGCCGCAGGCGCGCACCGAAGCTCTGCTGGAGGCCCATGCCCGTACGCGCGGCGCCGACGTCCGGCGCGGACACCGGGTGACCGGCCTGGAGCAGGGGCCGGATTCCGTACGCCTGACGGTGGACGGGCCCGGGGGCCCGTACGCGATCGAGGCGCGGTACGTCGTCGGCTGCGACGGCACCCGCAGCGCGGTACGGAAGGCGGCGGGGATCGCCTTTCCCGGCACCGACTCGACGGTCTGGGGCTGGCTGGCCGACGTCGCACTCGACGCGCCGCCCACCGGCCCGGTGACCGAATTCGGCGCGGCGGGCGGGGTGATGGCCGTCCCTCTGCCGGACGGACTCACCCGCTTCGTCGGCATCGACGCGGCGGGCGGGCGGCCGGACGCCCCGGAGCCGACACTGGACGAGGTGCGAGCCTCGACCGTGCGACTCCTGGGCACCGACTTCGGTATGCGTGACCCGCGTTGGCTCTCCCGCTTCGGCAACGCCACGCGTCAGGCCGCCACTTACCGGTCCGGCCGGGTCCTCCTCGCAGGGGACGCCGCCCACATGCACTTCCCCGCCGGGGGCGTGGGCCTCAACGTCGGTTTCCAGGACGCCACCAACCTCGGCTGGAAGCTGGCCGCGACCATCCACGGCACGGCCCCGGACGGACTGCTCGACTCGTACCACCGCGAACGCCACCCGGTCGGCGCACGGCTTCTCGCCTCCACCCGGGCACAGACCGCGCTGATGACCGCCCACACGGTCGAAGGGCAGGCCCTGCGTGCCCATCTCTCCGAACTGATCGACCGTGTACCGGAGTTCTCCCGCGCCCTGGCCGAACAGCTCGGCGCGCTCGACGTCCACTACCCGCCGGCCGACCCGACCACCGCGCACCCGCTGACCGGCACCCGCGCCCCCGACCTGGCGTTCGCCGAGGGCGGCAGCCTCTTCACGCTGCTGCGCGAGGGCCGGTACGTGCTCCTCGACCTGGGCGGCGGGCCGGGCGCCACGGCTGGCCACCGATCCGGGAGGCGTCGGCCCAGCCGCCGAAGATCTTGCCGAGCAGCGTGAAGACGCCCACCCCGCCGATCCAGGTCTGGA
>NZ_JBSFVR010000150.1:0-17448 GCF_053592415.1 Streptomyces sp. NPDC002690
GGTGCTCGTGATGATGTTCACCGGCTTGCTGATGTGGTTCATGGGCCTGTTCCCCGGATCGGCCGCCGGTCCGTCGACCGCCGCGACGGGCACGTCCGCCACCACCGGCTCCGGCACACCCGCCACGTCCGCCACCACCGGCCCCGGCACACCCGCCACACCCGCCACCACCGGCCCCGGCACACCCGCCACGCCTGCCACGTCCGCCACCACCGGCTCCGCCACCGGAAAGGCGATGGCCGCCAGCGCCCCGGCCGCCGGGCGGTCCAGCAGCACGGCGGAGGCGCAGCCCGGGGGCAGCAGGCCGCGCTCGGCGTCACGCAGCAGCCGGCCGACCGCGCGCCGGTGCCTGGCGAAGGCGTACCCGGAGACGCCGCGTCCGCGTTCGCGCTGGCCCGCCCTGGCCGTCCGGGGGGACACGTCGAGCAGCACCAGGTGGAGGGCACCGCCCCGGCGCGCCGCGTGGCGGGCCAGCCAGCGGCGTACCCAGCCCTGCGTCCCGCAGTCGTGGACGACGACCGCCTCGCCGGAGCGCAACGCGCCGAGCAGCCCGTAGTAGTGGGCGACGCGGACCAGGGGGCGGTAGAGGGCGTACGGGAGTAAGCGGGGCAGGGCCGCGGTGAAGCGGTCCCGGGTGTCCTGGGAGTCGACGGCGCGGGCGGTGACCGTGCGCCGGATCAGGGTGGACTTGCCACTGCCGGGCAGCCCGGAGACGACGACGACGTCCCCGGGGGCGAATTCCAGCCGCCGCGGTCCGTCCCCGGCCCCGCCGCGCAGGTCGTGTACGGCCGACGGCTCCTTCTTCGCGGCGGGTGGTGCGTGCCGCGACCGGGCAGCCCCCCGCACCACCCCCGCGTACGGTCGCAAGGACATCGGCACTCCCCCTGTCGAGTCACCCATACCTGCTCACAGAGTGTAAAGAATAGGTAATGCGCAGCAAGCGTCCCCGACGGGAAGCCGGGCGGTGGTGGTGGGCGGGGTACCGGCCGCCGGGGTCGCCCGCCGTGCGTGCGATGATGTGCGCGCAACTGCATACCGGCCGTTTGAATCCGCGCGGGAGAGTCCCGGCCACCGTGTGTGCCGGGCGCCGAAGGAGCAAGTTCCTCCCTTGAATCTCTCAGGCCCCGTACCGCGTGGATGAGGCAGATCTGAAAAGCGAGCCGTCCGACGGCTCCACCCAAGGTGCAAGCCGACCCGTCAGGGGCCTCTCGGCGAACCTCTCAGGTTCCGATGACAGATGGGGAGGGACCGTCCTCGTCGTCATGCCCTGCGCCCTGGGAGCCACACCTCATGAGCAACGCCCCCCGTACGACCGCCCTCGATGCGCTGCATCGCTCGCTGGGCGCGACCATGACCGACTTCGCGGGCTGGGACATGCCGCTGCGGTACGCCAGCGAGCGTGACGAGCACAACGCGGTACGCACCCGCGCCGGGCTCTTCGACCTCTCCCACATGGGCGAGATCGCCGTCACCGGCCCCGGTGCCGTCGCGTTCCTGAACCACGCGCTCGTCGGCAACATCGGCACGGTCGGCGTCGGCCGGGCCCGCTACACGATGATCGTCCGCGAGGACGGCGGCATCCTGGACGACCTGATCGTCTACCGGCTGGCCGAGACCGAGTACCTCGTGGTGGCCAACGCGGGCAACGCCCAGCTCGTCCTCGACACCCTGACCGAGCGGGTCGCCGGCTTCGACGCCGAGGTCCGCGACGACCGTGACGCGTACGCGCTGATCGCCGTCCAGGGCCCCGAGTCCCCCGCCATCCTGAAGGCCGTCACCGACGCCGACCTGGACGGGCTGAAGTACTACGCGGGCCTGCCCGGCACGGTCGCCGGGGTTCCCGCGCTCATCGCCCGTACCGGCTACACCGGCGAGGACGGCTTCGAGCTGTTCGTCGCCCCCGAGCACGCCGAGGCCCTCTGGCAGGCCCTCACCGAGGCCGGTGCCCCGCACGGCCTGATCCCCTGCGGGCTCTCCTGCCGCGACACGCTGCGCCTGGAGGCGGGCATGCCGCTGTACGGGCACGAGCTGACCACGGCGCTGACGCCGTTCGACGCCGGCCTCGGCCGGGTCGTGAAGTTCGAGAAGGAGGGCGACTTCGTGGGCCGCGAGGCGCTCACCGCCGCTGCCGAGCGCGCCGAGACCGCCCCGCCCCGCAAGCTCGTCGGCCTGGTCGCCGCCGGCCGCCGGGTGCCGCGCGCCGGTTTTCAGGTGGTCGCGGACGGCAAGGTGATCGGCGAGGTCACCTCCGGCGCCCCCTCCCCGACGCTGGCCAAGCCGATCGCCATGGCGTACGTCGACGCGGCCTTCGCCGCCCCCGGCACCGAGGGTGTCGGCGTCGACATCCGGGGCACCCACGAGCCGTACGAGGTCGTGGCCCTGCCGTTCTACAAGCGCCAGAAGTAGCCGGGCCCGGGGCCGTCGCGCCCCGCCCGCCGGGCGGACGTGACGCAGTCGCGTCTCATCCCGTAAGACCATCGTTCATCAGCACCCACCCGCGTACAGGAGAATTCACGTCATGAGCAACCCCCAGCAGCTGCGGTACAGCAAGGAGCACGAGTGGCTGTCGCCCGCCGAGGACGGCGTGGCGACCGTGGGCGTCACCGAGCACGCGGCCAACGCGCTCGGTGACGTCGTGTTCGCCCAGCTCCCGGAGGTCGGCGACACGGTGACCGCGGGCGAGACCTGTGGCGAGCTGGAGTCGACGAAGTCCGTCAGCGACCTGTACTCGCCGGTGTCCGGCGAGGTCGTGGCAGCGAACCAGGACGTGGTGGACGACCCGTCCCTGGTGAACTCGGCCCCCTTCGAGGGCGGCTGGCTGTTCAAGGTTCGCGTCGCCGAGGAGCCGGGGGATCTGCTCACCGCCGACGAATACACCGAGTTCTCCGGCAACTGAGACCCAAGGGACCGCCTGATGTCGCTTCTCAACTCCTCCCTCCACGAGCTGGACCCGGACGTCGCCGCCGCAGTCGACGCCGAGCTCCACCGCCAGCAGTCCACCCTCGAAATGATCGCCTCGGAGAACTTCGCTCCGGTCGCCGTCATGGAGGCGCAGGGCTCCGTCCTCACCAACAAGTACGCCGAGGGCTACCCGGGCCGCCGCTACTACGGTGGCTGCGAGCACGTCGACGTGGTCGAGCAGATCGCGATCGACCGCATCAAGGCGCTCTTCGGCGCCGAGGCCGCGAACGTCCAGCCGCACTCCGGTGCGCAGGCGAACGCCGCCGCGATGTTCGCGCTGCTCAAGCCCGGCGACACGATCATGGGTCTGAACCTGGCCCACGGCGGTCACCTGACCCACGGCATGAAGATCAACTTCTCCGGCAAGCTCTACAACGTGGTCCCGTACCACGTCGACGAGACCGGCGTCGTGGACATGGACGAGGTGGAGCGCCTCGCCAAGGAGTCCCAGCCGAAGCTGATCGTGGCCGGCTGGTCCGCGTACCCGCGTCAGCTGGACTTCGCCGCCTTCCGCCGCATCGCGGACGAGGTCGGCGCGTACCTGATGGTCGACATGGCCCACTTCGCGGGCCTGGTCGCCGCGGGCCTGCACCCCAACCCGGTGCCGCACGCCCACGTCGTCACGACCACCACGCACAAGACCCTCGGCGGTCCTCGCGGCGGTGTGATCCTCTCCACCCAGGAACTCGCCAAGAAGATCAACTCGGCGGTCTTCCCGGGCCAGCAGGGCGGCCCGCTGGAGCACGTGATCGCGGCCAAGGCCGTGTCGTTCAAGGTCGCGGCGTCCGAGGAGTTCAAGGAGCGCCAGCAGCGCACCCTGGACGGTGCCCGCATCATCGCCGAGCGCCTGGTCCAGCCGGACGTCACCGAGGTGGGCGTCTCCGTCCTCTCCGGCGGCACCGACGTGCACCTGGTCCTGGTGGACCTGCGCAACTCCGAGCTGGACGGCCAGCAGGCCGAGGACCGGCTCCACGAGGTCGGCATCACGGTCAACCGGAACGCCGTCCCGAACGACCCGCGCCCGCCGATGGTCACCTCCGGCCTGCGCATCGGTACGCCGGCCCTGGCCACCCGCGGCTTCCGGACCGAGGACTTCACCGAGGTGGCGGAGATCATCGCCTCGGCCCTGAAGCCCGCGTTCGACGCCGCGGACCTCAAGGCCCGCGTCGCCGCGCTGGCCGAGAAGTTCCCGCTGTACCCCGGCCTGAAGAAGTAGCAACCGCCTGTTCACGGGCATTTTTCGCAGGTCGGGCGGGGCATCGCGCACACTGGAAGGTGAGCGCGGTGCCCCGCCCTGTTGCTCCGCCCGCTCCCCCACACCCACTTTTCGTTTCGCCGGTGGACAACGGCGTCCACCCAGCTAGGAGTCTCCACCGTGGCCATTTCGGTCTTCGACCTGTTCTCGATCGGCATCGGGCCGTCCAGCTCCCACACCGTGGGCCCGATGCGGGCGGCGCGGATGTTCGCGCGGCGGCTGAAGAACGAGGGCCTGCTCGCGCCGACCGCCTCGATACGCGCGGAGCTGTACGGCTCCCTCGGCGCGACCGGCCACGGCCACGGCACGCCGAAGGCGGTCCTCCTCGGCCTGGAGGGCGAGTCCCCCCGGACCGTCGACGTCGAGTCCGCCGACGCCCGGGTCGAGCGGATCCGCTCCACCGGCCGCATCAGCCTGCTGGGCGCGCACGAGATCCCCTTCGACGCGGACGAGCACCTCGTCCTGCACCGCCGCAAGGCCCTCCCGTACCACGCGAACGGCATGTCCCTCCACGCCTACGACGAGACCGGCGCCCTGCTGCTGGAGAAGACGTACTACTCGGTGGGCGGCGGGTTCGTCGTCGACGAGGACGCGGTCGGCGCCGACCGGATCATCCCCGACGACACCGTCCTCGCCCACCCCTTCCGCACCGGCGACGAGCTTCTCCGCCTGGCCCGGGAGACCGGACTCTCCATCTCTTCACTGATGCTGGAGAACGAGAAGGAGTGGCGCACCGAGGAGGAGATCCGTACCGGCCTGCTGGAAATCTGGCGGGTCATGCAGGCGTGCGTCAGCCGGGGCATGTCCCGCGAGGGCATCCTCCCCGGCGGCCTGAGGGTCCGCCGCCGCGCCGCCAACACCGCGCGCCAGTTGCGCGCCGAGGGCGATCCGCAGACCCACGCGATGGAGTGGATCACCCTCTACGCCATGGCCGTCAACGAGGAGAACGCCGCCGGCGGCCGGGTCGTCACCGCCCCGACCAACGGTGCGGCGGGGATCATCCCGGCGGTGCTGCACTACTACATGAACTTCGCGGCCGGCGGCGCCACCCCGGAGGAGAAGGACGACAGCGTCGTCCGCTTCCTCCTCGCGGCGGGCGCGATCGGCATGCTCTTCAAGGAGAACGCCTCGATCTCGGGCGCCGAGGTCGGCTGCCAGGGCGAGGTCGGCTCCGCCTGCTCCATGGCCGCCGGAGCCCTCGCCGAGGTCCTCGGCGGCTCCCCCGAGCAGGTCGAGAACGCCGCCGAGATCGGCATGGAGCACAACCTCGGCCTCACCTGCGACCCGGTCGGCGGCCTCGTCCAGATCCCCTGCATCGAGCGGAACGGCATGGCGGCCGTCAAGGCCGTCACCGCCGCGAAGATGGCCCTGCGCGGCGACGGCACCCACAAGGTCTCCCTGGACAAGGTCATCAAGACGATGAAGGAGACCGGCGCGGACATGTCGGTGAAGTACAAGGAGACCGCGCGCGGCGGGCTCGCGGTGAACATCATCGAGTGCTGAGGCTCTGGGCCCTGACCAGCGCGTTTACGTCTTTCAGCGCTGTCAGGGCCTTCCCTGCTCACGCGGCGGAAAGTCCCTGGAATCTCCCTGGGACAGACGTGAAAGTCCCTGCGAAGTCCCTGCCGGATGCCTCGCCGATGGGCGCTTGACCCGGAAGTTCGCGACACCCGCGCAGCGATGGATGTCCCTCCGACACACCCGCTCGGAGAATCACCTCATCCAGCGCCAACTGGAACGGGACCGGCTGCGCGGGCTCATCGAAGACGCGGAAACCGAACACGGCCCGGTCGATCAGGCGGCGGACGACGCCAAACGCGCCATTCTCCGCGGCGACGCCGCGGGCTCCGCGGACGCCGCGTGAGCGGCACGCTCGTCCTGGACTGCGAAGGCCCGTCCAACCTGGTGGCGCACGGCTCTTCGGCGGCACCGCGAGCGGGCGCCCGCTCCTCGACCCCTAAGGTCGTCCCGAACCACACGGGCATGTCGGGAACCGAACGGGAGAACACGATGGCTACGGACGACGCCGACGGCATCTACGGCAAGCTGCTGTCCCTGCTGGACGAGCGCGGGGCCGCGTACCGGGTGATCGAGCACGCCCCGGAGGGCAACTCCGAGGCGGTCAGCCTGCTCCGCGGCCACCCCCTCGACCAGGCCGCCAAGTGCATCGTCACGATGGTGAAGGTCGGCAAGAAGGAGAAGCACTTCGTCCTGGTGGTCGTGCCGGGGGACAAGCGGGTCGACCTGGCGGCGGTGAAGGCACTTTACGGCGGGAGTTACGCCTCCTTCGCCTCGGCCGACATCGCTGAGGACCTGGCCAAGTCCCCGAGCGGCACGATCCTCCCGTTCTCCTTCGACGACCGGCTGGAACTGATCGTGGACCCCGCGCTGCTGGTCCACCCGGAGATGTATTTCAACGCCGGCCGCCTCGACCGCTCGCTCGCCCTGTCCACGGCGGACTTCCGGTCCGTCGCCGAGCCCCGGGTGGAGCCGGTCTCGGCGGACTGACGGGAGGGCCGGCGGGGGCCGGCCGGACGCGCGAAGACGCGCCCCACAGGCCCCCTGTCGTGGCGACTTCGCACGGGGGGGGCGGCCCACGAAGTGACAGCCACGGATTGGCACCCGGCCCCCGGTCCCGTGATCAACTTCGGTGGGAGGACGCGTACACGGGCCGTTGCGCGGTGGCGGTCCCGAGCGCGTGCCCACGCCACGACACTCTCATCGAAGGAAGAACACCACATGGACAGACGTGCACTGATGCTGGCGACCGGCGGACTCCTGGGTGGCGTCGGTACCGCCCAGGTGGTGGCGGGGTCGTCGGCCGTGGCCGCCGAAGCGGACGCCACGGCCGGCCCGCTCTTCGACGTACGACTCTACGGGGCGGTCGGAGACGGCGTCGCCGATGACACCCCGGCCTTCCGCCGGGCACTGGCCGACGCCCGGGCGGTGCCGGGAGGCGGGGCGACGCTGTTGGTGCCGGCGGGCAGCTATCCACTCGGGGAGTCGTTGCTGCTCGGTCCCGGTATGAGCGTGCGCGCGTACGGAGCCCGGTTGTTCCGGACCGGCAACACCTCGGCCCTGGTCAAGAACTGGACGACCGGCATGCCCGCGGTCGGCGGATACGCGGGAGCCGGGAACATATCCGTCTTCGGCGGCACCTGGGACATGCGTGGCAGTACCTTCACCTCGACATGCCCGGCCTTCGTCTTCACTCACGCCGACGGCCTCACCATCCGTGACGCTGCCGTCCTCGACGTTCCCGAGGCGCACGCCGTAGAGATCAACGCGATGCGTCGGGTCAGGATCGTCGACTGCCTCTTCGACGGCGTGTACGTGGCTCCCGGTACGCCCACCGTGCCGAATCGACACGAGGCCGTGCAGATCACCGGTGCCACCAACGCGAACAACCTGCCGGCACCCGACTACGACGGCACTTCCTGTGAGGACGTGCTGATTTCCGGCTGCACCTTGCGCAACTCCTTCGCCACCCTTGCCCCCTACGACGCCCTGTGCGGCGATCACTACGTCGCTTCGTCCGACGCCCCCCGCCCTCTGCACCGGAACATCCGCATTCTGGGGAACCGGGTGGAGGGCAGCGGCGCGTACGGCATTCGCGCCACCGATTGGCAGCAGTCGGTGATCTCCGGGAACACGATCGACTCCGCGGCGGTCAACGGCATCTACGTCACTTCCGGTTCCGGCAACCCCCTGCAGGACATCGCGGTGACTGGCAACACCATCCGCGGCACCGGGTCGGGTGGCGCGATCGTGGTGTCCAACAGTGGCACGGGCCGGAACAGTTCGGTGGTCGTCAGCGACAACATCGTCCGTGAGGTGGCCGGCGAGACGGGTATCTACATCGGCCAGAGCGACGGCGCTTCGGTCACCGGCAACATCATCGCCACGACCCGCCACCCGGCCGGGGGCAACGCCCAGGGAATCCAGCTCCAGGGCTCCCCGAACGCACTGGTCACCGGCAACCACGTGTCGGACATCGAGGGTGACGGCATCGGCATCGACAGCGCCTCGCACGGTGTCCTGGTCGCGCAGAACACCGTGCTGAACGCCGCACGCAACGGCATCGCCATCGCCTCCTCCGACATCGCGGTGCGCGACAACCGGGTCACCGGGGCGGGCACCTCAGGTCTGGCGGGCACCTACGCCATCCGCATCGGCGGCAACGCGGTGAACGTGTCCTGCCAGGGCAACGTGTCCCGACCGAGTGGGGGCACGGGCGCCGAGGCGGGCATCGGCGTGATGGCGGGCAGCCAGGCTGCCTGGATCACCGGCAACGACATGCGCGGCTGGGGCACTGCGGCGGTCCTCGACCTGGCCTCCGGGACTGTGGCATCCAACAATCCCGGCTGAGGCGACCGAGTTCTCCGGGGCCGGGCGGGGTGCCGCACCCCGCCCGGCCTTCACCCGAGCCCGCCCCGCCCGGCCTTCGCCCGCCCCGCCCCGGTCAGGCGTTCATGAACTGGTCCACCCGCAGCGCCCGGTCGACGATGCGGACGTCGCCGAGGGTGCCGTGGAAGACCTGGCTGACGTTCCCGGCCCACTGGTAGCCGCCGACCAGGAACGGCTTGTGCAGTGAGGCCAGGCCGACCGCCTTCGAGGTGGGGTTGCGGCCCTCCTCGCAGCCGTTCACGTAGAGCTTGCTGACCTTGCCGTCGTTGACGACGGCGACGTGCCACCACTCCTGCTGCTGGAGCAGGTGGCTCCACGCGGTGGTCGCTCCGTCCATGTTGAGCGGGTAGGCGTTCCACTGGATCTCCAGGGAGCCGCTGAGACCCAGCGTCATGACCGGTTCGTCGGCGGTCGACGTCGGGCCGTTCTTCCCGGCCTCCGCGGCGGTGCCGGCGCGGCTGAGCATCGAGGACCAGCCGTTGCGGCCGCCGTTCCAGTCGGCGGGCACCTTGAAGAACAGCTCGATGGTGTAGCCGTGCGGGAAGGTCTCCGCGTTGATCGGGGCCTTGTCGACGGTACGGAGGTAGGCGCCGGACACCGGGTTGCCCTGGCCCGCGAAGACGAGGCCGCCGTGTCCGGGCTGGTCGGGGTGGTGGTCGCCGGTCCAGGTCAGCGCGTTCGCGGCGGCGCCCGGTACCTGCTGGAGGACGAGGTCGTTGCCGTGTCCCGCCTGGTCCTGGACGACCGTGCCTTCGGCCAGGTTGCCGCCCTCGGTGCCGGAGCCGTCGAACCGCCAGTACGCGAGGGTGCCGGGAACCAGCATCCGCCGGGCGGCGCGGGGGCCGCGCTCCGCGACCGGGGCGAAGCCGGCGAAGCGCTCGTCGAAGTCGATGTCCATGGAGAAGTAGTCGACCGGGGAGGTCAGTTCGATCTCCTTGGCGGCGGCGGCGTTCAGCTCGTCCTCGGCCGCGCGTTCCCGCATCCACGGGGAGAACGTCGCGATGTCGATCGTGCCCCGGTTGAGGTCGAAGCGGTACGACCGCAGCATGCCGGAACCGCCGTAGTAGCGGTCCTGGTAGTTGGTGATGTGCAGGTGCACGTCGTTGCCGGCGCTGTTCTTCTTCACGGTGGAACCGGGCGGCCAGTAGTGGCCGTTCAGGGTGAGGAAGATCTGGTCGTTGTCCTTGATCAGGCCGTCCCACATCTGCTGCCCGTACGCCGAGAGGTCGGCGGACCCGTCGTCGTACGAGCCGACGATCTCGTGGGTCGTCACGATCACCGGGAGGGTCGGGTTCTCCTTGATGACGGCGTTGGCCCAGGCGAACCCGGCCGCCGACATGCGCCAGTCGAGGGAGAGCACCATCCAACGGCGCCCGCCCGCACGGAAGATGTGGCTGGTGTTGTAACCGTCGGGGCTGGAGGAGTGGTACGCGGGCGACTTCTTGGCGCGCGCCGGGCCGAACGTGTCCAGGTACGGGGTCCGGCCCCGCTGGTCGTCCCCGCCGACGTCGTGGTTGCCCGCCAGCACGCCGTACGCGGCGCCCGCGTCGTCGAGCATGTCGAAGACCTTGGTCACGGCGGCGTACTCCTCGGCGTGACCGTTGTTGGTCACGTCGCCGAGGTGGGCGAGGAAGACGATGTTCTCGT
Source organism: Streptomyces sp. NPDC002690 (assembly GCF_053592415.1). Taxonomy (NCBI): domain Bacteria; kingdom Bacillati; phylum Actinomycetota; class Actinomycetes; order Kitasatosporales; family Streptomycetaceae; genus Streptomyces; species Streptomyces sp. NPDC002690. The sequence goes on from NZ_JBSFVR010000150.1 coordinate 10,271, forward strand.
CGTTGCCGCCGGCCCGCCCGGCCGGGTCGAGGACGTAACGGAAGGACGCCTCCATCGGGGCCGGGTGGATCCGGTCGATGTCGAACATGTACTGGGTGTCGGGCATCACGACGAAGGTGAACCGCGGGCTTTCCGGGTCCGGGCTCCACGTGCCGCGCTTGCCGCGGCCGGTCTTCTTGCCGTCGTCGTACGTGTCCGCGTCGGACGCGCCCGAGGCGAGGGCCGGGGTCGCGCCGAGCAGTCCGGTCGCGGTCGCGGCGACCCCCGCGCCGAGGACACCGGCGCCCCGCAGGAAGGTGCGCCGGCTCTTGGCCGCGAGCCCCTCCCCGTCGAGGTCCGCGGTGCGCGGACAGCCGCAGTCGGCCGAGTGCGTGGCCGCTTCCGTCAGCGGGCTCCGCTCCGGGGCGTCGGCGCTGTCGTCAGGGGTGGTGTGCATGCGTGCTCCCAGCGAAAAGAAGTGGATGCTCGCACGCTAGAAAGGCCACCGGGGCGGGCGGATGTCGCACCGGCGACCATCCGCCCAACACTCCGACAACTCCGTGACCTGGGACGGAGCCTCCCGATAGAGGCCCTACAACTCCACCTCGGCCCAGATGATCTTCGCGTCGTGGGTGTAGCGGGTGCCCCAGCGGGAGGCGAGCTGGGACATGATGAAGAGGCCTCGGCCGCCCTCGTCGCCGGCCCGGGCGTGCCGCAGATGGGGGGCGACGAGACTGGCGTCGCGGACCTCACAGGTGAGGGTGTGGGTACGGACCAGCCGCAGGGACAGCGGCGGGGTGCCGTAGCGCACGGCGTTGGTGACCAGTTCGCTGACGATGAGCTCGGCCGCGTACAGCGCGTCCTTGGGGACCCTCCATTCGGCCAGGTGGGCGCGGGTCGCGGTGCGGGCTTTCGCCGGGGCACCCGCGTCGTCGTCGAGCAGGACGGTGACCGCCCGGGCCGCGCTGACCTCCATGGGACGGGCGAGGAGCAGCACCGCGCCCTCCGGGTGGGCGACGGGCGGGTAGTTGTACATGATGGCGTCGGCGATCTCCTGGAGGTCCCGGTCGGGTGGTGCGAGCACCTCGTCGACCGGGCGCAGGCCCGGGCGGTCGCGCAGGTTGCTGCCGCCGCTGTGCATGACCAGGAGGCTGCCCGGGGCCAGTTCGATCTCGGCGGTGGAGAAGGGGGCGCCCTCGGTCGCGGAGAGCGGCGGCCCCTCGGGCAGGTCGAACGGGAGCGGGGTGCCGTCCGGGCGGACGATGTGGGGGATCGGCGCCCCCGCCCGGGCCACCGTCCAGAGCCGGGTGAACGGGTCGTACTCCCCGTAGAGGCAGGTGGCCCTGAGGGGCCGGTGGCGCAGGGCGTCACCGACGGGGAGCGCCGCCCGTTCCTCGGCGAGCTGGACGGCGATGTCGTTGACCCGGGAGAACAGTTCTTCGGGTGAGAGGTCGAGGGCGGCGAGCGTCCTCACGGCGGTACGGAGCTGGCCCATGGTCGTCGCGGTCTGCACGCCTTGGCCGTCGACCCGGCCGACGACGAGGGCGGTCCGCGCGCCGGAGAGGGAGATGGTGTCGAACCAGCTGCCGCTGTTGCGTCCGGGCAGATAGACGTGGGCGGTGTCGACGGCGATCGGGGAGGCGGGGCCCGAGGGCAGCAGCCGTCGCTGGACGGTGGAGGCGACGCTGTGGTCGCGCTCGTAGCGCCGCGCGTTGTCGACGCTCAGCGCGGTGTGCGCGGCGAGCGTCACCCCGAAGGCGAGGTCGCTCTCGTCGTACGCCTCGCTCCCGGCGCACCGGTAGAAGCTGACGACGCCGAGCGCGGTGCCGCGCAACGCCAGGGGCGCCACGATCAGCGAGTGCGACCCGAACTCCGCGATGGACCTGGCCCGGTCGGGGTCGGTCTCGTACCAGGGCAGATCGGGGGTGAGCTGCACCAGGCGGGGGTTGAGGTCGCCGAGCGAGAGGGAGTACGGGGTCGGGTGCGGCATCTCCCGTACGTCGCCCACCGGGTGGGCGGCCCCGTCCGCGCCGAGGGGGCCTCGGAACGCGATGCGGCGCAGCGGGGTGCCCCGGGCGGGTGGGCCGGTGAGGGCGTCGGCGCCGCGCAGGACGTCGTCCACGATCTCGACGACGGCGATGTCGGCGAACCCGGGGACCAGTGCCATGACCAGTTCCTCGCAGGTGACGGCGAGGTCGAGGGACTGGCCGACGCGTTCGCGTACGGCGTCGAGGGCCGCGGCACGGGCGGCGTTGCGTTCCTGGGCGGTGATGTCCGCGGCCAGCACGAGCAGTGCCGCCGGTCCCGGGTCCGAGGTGTCCGGCAGTGCGGCGGTGTCCGTGTCGGCGGCCAGCGGGTGGAAAGCGACGGCGAAGGTGCGGTCGGTGCCGGCCGGGTCGGTGCGGTGGGCCCGGGCGACGCCGACGGGGCCCTCGCTCCGTTCGGTCACTGCCGGGACGGACGAGGGGCGCTCCGGGGTGCCGGTGCCGGGTTCGAGGGCACGCACCGCCGCGTAGGGGTCCTCCAGCCGGAACACGTCGGTCAGGAGCTGTCCGACCACCTGGTCCGGGGCCTCACCGAAGGTCAGCGCGCCGGCCCGGACGATGCGCAGGTCCCGGTCGACCACGTACGTACGGATGACGGGGGCGGTCACGAGGGCGTGCAGCAGAGCGGGGGGTGCCGGGTCCGGGGGAACCGCAGACGGCAGGTCGTCGTCCGGCACTGCTCCACCACCGCCCTTCGAACACGACTTCGCCTCACACCACCTTGGGACGCCCGACGAGTCCGCGCCATCGGGGGACGTACGGACGGAGGACGGGCGGCGGCGGCCGGCGGGCAGGTGCCGGACGGGCCCGGGGAGGACGTCGGGGGGCAGCTGTGCCAAGGATTCCGGACGTGGAACGTCGGATTCGCGGGGACGAGCCGGGGGTTTGGGGATCTCGGCCGGCGGGCGCACGGCAAAGCTAACCGGACCGGTGGGGGAAGCCCGTCATACAAAAGCCGAGACGTCACGGAGTGGGCTATGACGGTCATCAACCGCTCATAAAGCCATCAGGGTTCGGCGGCACCATACAATTTCGGTCACGAGCGACTTCCCTCAGCCGCTCGCCCGGGGTTGACTGGGTGTCACGCATGGTGACGCGACGGTTCGAAGTCCGGTTCCGCCCGACCGCCGAATACACCCGTTCGGCGGTCTCGGTGCGACAGGGAAGGAGAGGGAGGAACCAACACAACCCGCAGGGTGAAGCCTTGGCCAATGAAGGCGGATTCCGGAACGCTCGGTTCCGCCGACGCCTCCCGACTTCGCGCTCCGTGTGCACCACGACCGCTCACCGAACCCACCCTCCATCCACATCGTCTTGACGAGGGGTACCAATGAGCCAGATCGCGTTACCGGCGTTTCATATGCCGTTCTCCAGCGCCGGATGCAATCCGGGTCTGGAGAAAACCAAGGAGGCCGCCTGGAAATGGGCGGACTTCCATGGCGTGGAACTCTCCCCGGCGGCCCGGAAGAAAATGATCAGAACCCGGCCGGAGCTGTGGATCTCCCTCATCTTCCCGTCCGCTTCCCAACGGCACCTCGACCTCTTCTGCCAATGGCTTTTCTGGGCCTTCCTGGTGGACGACGAATTCGACGACGGACCCGCCGGGCGTGATCCCCGGATGTGCGGGACCGCCATCACCCGCCTCGTGGAGGTACTCGACGGGGCCGTACCGCACTCCGCCATGGAACTGACCCTGGAGGAACTGCGGAACCGCACGTACCGCGAGCGCTCGGCCGCCTGGGTACGGCAGTTCCGCCGGGACACCGTGGCCTGGCTGTGGACGTACTACGCCGAGGCGGTCGAACGCGCCGCCGGACAAGTGCCGTCCAGGGCCGAGTTCGTGAAACACCGGCGCGATTCCGTGGCGATGCAGCCCTTTCTCGATCTCCACGAGATCACGGCGGGCATCGATCTCACGGATGCCGCCCGGAGCCTTCCCGCGTACATCGCGCTCCGGGACGCGGTGACCGATCATTCGGGTCTCTGCAACGACATCTGCTCCTTCGAGAAGGAGGCGGCGCTGGGCTACGAACACAACGCCGTCCGCCTCATCCAGCGCGATCGCGGCTGCACGCTCCAGGAAGCGGTCGACGAGGCCGCCATCCAGCTCGCCCGGATAACGGAACGGGTTCGGCGCGCGGAAAAGGACCTGGTCGAGGAAATGGACGCGGCCGGGATAGAGGGTGCGGAACGAGTCGCCCTCGAACGCTGTGTACGGGACTACCGCGGGCTCGTGCGGGGAGACTTCGACTACCACGCGCGGGCCGAGCGCTACACCAGGCCGGACCTGGTGGAGCCCGAGGAACGGAGCGAACTCTCCCGGTTCTTCGCGGCGTGAACGACCACGCCCGACCCCGGAACCGGGCGCCCGGATCGCCCGGGGATTCCTGAGGAGAGGCCCTCCCGAAGGCCCGTCAGGCGCATGAGGCGCCCACGGTATGCGGCTTCCGGACTTTCGGCGGCGGAACCCCGGAAGCCGCATCCGGCGACGCCTTGGAGAGCACCCCACCACCACTTGACGAACGGATGACCGAGACCGAACCCGTTCGAGTGATTTCCCGTGCGAGACTGTGCCCTCCGGCACCAAAGGGTCGGCTGTTTCCTGTGGGTTGCCCCGTATCGCGGAGGCGTCGTACCGACCACACCCCAGGTTGAACCCCGACCGGCGGATCGCCGTTCTCTCTCTCATCATCCTCGGGGAATCACACGTGAGATCAAAGCGCAGAGTATGGGCCACGGCTGCCGTCGCGACGGCAGCCGTGGCGGGTGTGCTCGTGTTCCAGGGAGTCTCCGGCACCGACGGCACCGACGGGGGCGTGGACGCCAAGTCCGCCCCGGCGCGGGTCGACGTGCACGCGAACGAGCTCAAGGTGTCGGCGGACGGGACCACCGCCGACTTCACGCAGAAGCACACCAAGCCCTTCAGCCTGCTGGGTGTCACCTGGACCGACCCGGCGGCCAAGGTCTCCGGCACCGTCGAGGCCCGCACCCGCTCGGTGGCGACCGGCGAGTGGACCGGCTGGCTGCCGCTGGCGACCGACGTGGACGGGCGCACCGAGACCGGTCAGCCCGGTGTGCGGGGCACCACCGAGCCGCGCTGGGTCGGGGTGTCGAACGGTGTGGAGGTCCGGGTGACCTCCGGGGGCACCTCCTCGGCCGGTCTGCCCGCCGGTCTCCGCCTGGACACCGTAGACCCCGGCACCTCCGGGCTCGACGCGGAGACCGCCGCGTACGCGCAGGACATGAAGGAAGGTTTCGCCGAGGACGGCGAGAGCGCGGAGCCCACCCCGGCGGACACCACGTCGGCCCCGGAGACCTCCGCGCCCACGGCGATCGAGAGCGCCGCGGGCTCCGGCGAGCTGTCGGGCTCGGACTCCGGCGAGCCGACGGCAACCGTGACGACGGCGGCGCCCACCACAGCGGCGCCGGGCGTGACGCCGTCCCCGACCACCCCCGCGCCGACGCCCACGGCCGCCAGTCCCACGCCGACCGCCTCGACAGGGCCGGTCTCCACGATGCCGAAGCCGCCGATCGTCAGCCGGGCAGGCTGGGGCGCGGACGAGAAGCTCAACGACGAGGCGCCGGAGTACACGACCTCCGTCAAGGCCGTGTTCGTGCACCACACCGCGCAGACGAACGACTACTCCTGCACGGACTCCCCCGCGATCATGCGGAGCCTGCACGCCTTCCACGTCAAGTCGAACGGCTGGAAGGACCTGGGCTACAACTTCATCGTCGACAAGTGCGGGACGATCTTCGAGGGCCGCAAGGGCGGTGTGGACAAGCCGGTGTTCGGCGCCCACACCTACGGCTTCAACCGTGAGACGGCCGGTATCGCGGTCATCGGCAGCTACACCGACACCAAGGCATCGGCCGCCGCGACCACGGCGGTGGCCAGGATCGCCGCGTGGAAGCTCGGCCAGTACAAGGGTGACCCGAGCGGCAAGACGACGCTGGTGGCGGGCGCGACCCAGACGAGCGGCACCGGCATCGACTACGTCGCCGGACAGACCTACTCCTTCAACCAGGTCTCCGGACACCGCGACGGCTTCAACACCGAGTGCCCCGGCACCCTGCTCTACGGGCAGTTGGGCGCGATCCGCTCCGCCGCGGCGGGTCCGGTCACCGGGCTGGCCATCTCCTCGGTGACCGGCAGCAGCACCTCGGGCACGACGACGTACACGCAGTCGGGCGTGAAGGTTTCCTGGACGGCCACCACCCCGTCCGCGCTGATCTCCAAGTACGAGCTGCTGGTGGACGGCAAGTCCGTCGCCACCACGAGCGGCACCGCCACCTCCGCCTCGGCGACGCTCGCCCTCGGCACCCACAAGGTGCAGGTCCGGGCGACGCACATGTCGGGCAAGGTCGCGCCGCTCTCGGCCGCCGCGACCGTGGTCGCCGAGAAGACGGCCCCCGCCTTCACCACCAAGCCCTCGCTGGCGCTGAGCGCCGGCACGGTCAGCACCACGGCGGTGCCCGTCACCCTGAAGTGGAAGGCCGCGGACGGGATCGCGCTGAAGGAGGTCCGGCTCACCGCCCCGGTGGCGAAGACGTACTCGGCGACGACGACCAGCGCCGCCCAGACCACCAAGCCCGGTGTGTCGACGACCTGGAAGATGTCGGCGTACGACCGCGCGGGCAACACCGCCGCCGCCTCCGTGGCCGGTACCCCGGTGATCCTCCAGGAGACCTCCACCGCCCGGACGGGTACGTGGACGGCGAAGTCCTCGACGAGCTACCTCGGCGGGAAGTCGTACTCCAGCAGCGCCAAGAACGCGAGCATGACCTGGACGTTCACCGGCCGGTCGGCCGCGCTCGTCGTCTCGCGCGCCTCGACCTCGGGGCAGGTGTACGTCTACGTGGACGGCAAGAAGACGGCCACGGTGGACCTGAAGTCCGCCACCACCAAGTACCGCGACGCGATCTGGACGACCACCTGGCCGGCCGCCGCCAAGCACACGGTGAAGCTGGTCGTGGTCGGCACGAGCGGCCGGCCCGCCGTCACCACGGACGGGCTCGTCTACCTCAAGTAGTGCCCGTACCGCACCCCATACAGCGCGCCCCCGCCACTTCGACTTCAAGCCGGTACGCACCGACGGCATCGACGGCGTCTGGGAGTCCGCGAAGAACTGCATGCGCAACTACCTCATCCTC
>NZ_JBSFVR010000151.1:0-17048 GCF_053592415.1 Streptomyces sp. NPDC002690
TTTCCACCCTGAACGATGGCTATGTGATGAATGCTCCGTCATCATATGTTTTTACAGTGTGCGAACGCTCCGGCTCGGCAGGTACGAGGCAGGACGTGTGGGCGGCCGTCTCGCCGGACTCGGCCTGCCGGCTGCGGCGCTGGCCGGCCTCGCGGCGGGCGTCTGCGCCCTGGTCGGGCTCCGGGCGGCCAGCTACGACTACCCGTCCCGGTTCGTCCACATGACGGCCGGTGTGGCGCTGCCGCTGACCGCCGCGGCTCCGGCCGTCTACCTCGTCGGCCGGATGATCGGCTGACGGCCGGTCGGTCCATCCGGCTTTCCGGGAACCGACCGGGTATCCCGCTTCGTCGCTCACTCCGGGCTTTCCGTGGCCGTGTCAGGCACATGGGAAGCCCGGATTCCGTCAGCGAGGGTGGGAGAAGAACAGGCATGCGCGCACTGCGAATACTGCTGATCGTCGTGGTGGTGCTGGGAGGCCTGTTCGTGGCCGCCGACCGGCTCGCCCTCCACTTCGCCCAGAGCGAGGCGGCGGACCGGATCGAGTTCACGGGCGCCACGGCGACCTCCACCGACGTGTCGATCCACGGCTTCCCCTTCCTGACTCAGATCGCGGGCCGGAAGCTCGACCGGGTCGACATCACCCTCAAGGGCATCGAGGCCGCCGCCAACGGCGACACCATCCGGATCAGCGAGCTACGGGCCGAGCTCGACCGGGTCGTCATCGGCGAGGGGTACTCCAGTGCCCGGGCCGGTCTGGTGAAGGGCACCGCGCTGGTCAGCTACGCGGACCTGACCGACGCCGCCGAGGACGGAGTCACCGTGGCCTACGCCGACAACGGCAAGGTGAAGGTCACCGGCACCGTGCAGGTGCTCGGCAAGGACCTCACCCGCAGCGTCGTCTCCTCGGTCACGCTGGTGGACGGGCGTACGGTACGGGTCCGCGCGGACACGGTGCCGGGTGAGGGCATCCCCGGTCTGGAGGGGCTGGTGCGCTCCCGTACCGACTTCGAGCGGAGCGTCGGCGGACTGCCCGACGGTGTTGTGCTGAAGAAGATCGAGGCGCTGCCCGAGGGGCTGGAGATCTCCGTGGAGGCCTCCGACATGGCCCTCGCGGGCTGAGGCCCGGGCGCGGGCGCGGGACCGGCGCCCGGATGGTGAGACGCGCATGTCCGTACCGTAGATGCGGCGCCGGCCCGGCCCCCCCCGGGAGGGGGAGGGAAGGTTGGATTCCGCTTCGGCGTCTCGCATCGCGGACGATACCGTCTCATCATCCGACATGCCGGTGACATCCCCGGCTCCGGCTCCCTACGATCGGACACATGAAACGACAGGCGGATCTCACGAAGCGGCGGGCAGTAGACCTGTGCCGCGTCGCCGCCATGCTCTGTCGCACCTTCTGAGCAGGACGTTTCATCCCGTCCCGCTTCCCTCCGGCCCCTCGACCGTTGAACCGTCGGGGCCGGTCCGTGCCCCCGGTGCACGCCCACGCCCGGCGTCCGCGTGTGCCCGCAGCACTCTTCACTCCGCACGACACCGCCGCAGACTGCCCCGGAGGAGAACAGCATGAGCCGCAGCGACGTACTGGTAGACGCAGACTGGGTCGAGGCCCACATCGATGACGCGCAGGTCGCCATCGTCGAGGTCGACGAGGACACCTCGGCGTACGAGAAGAACCACATCAAGAACGCCATCCGGATCGACTGGACGAAGGACCTCCAGGACCCGGTCCGTCGTGACTTCGTCGACCAGGCCGGCTTCGAGAAGCTCCTGTCGGAGAAGGGCATCGCCAACGACACGCTGGTGGTCCTCTACGGCGGCAACAACAACTGGTTCGCCTCGTACGCGTACTGGTACTTCAAGCTCTACGGCCACGAGAACGTCAAGCTCCTCGACGGTGGCCGCAAGAAGTGGGAGCTGGACTCCCGCGACCTGACCGACGCCGTTCCGTCGCGCCCGGCCACCGAGTACAAGGCCAAGGCCCAGGACGAGTCGATCCGCGCCTACCGCGACGACGTCGTGGCGGCCATCGGCACCCTGAACCTGGTCGACGTGCGGTCGCCCGACGAGTTCAGCGGCAAGCTGCTCGCCCCGGCGCACCTTCCGCAGGAGCAGTCGCAGCGCCCCGGCCACGTGCCCGGCGCCCGCAACATCCCGTGGTCGAAGAACGCCAACGACGACGGCACCTTCAAGTCGGACGACGAGCTCAAGGCCCTCTACGAGGACGAGCAGGTCGACCTGGCGAAGGACACCATCGCCTACTGCCGCATCGGTGAGCGCTCCGCGCTGACCTGGTTCGTCCTGCACGAGCTGCTCGGCCAGGAGAACGTCAAGAACTACGACGGATCGTGGACCGAGTACGGCTCCCTCGTGGGCGTGCCGATCGAGCTCGGCGCCAACAAGTAATTCGCAGGCCCCCCGACCAGAAGGACTGAACACCATGTGTGGAGCAAAGGCCGGCGGCCCCGACGCTTCGACCATCAAGCCCGGTGAGACGACGATCCAGGGCAGCGTGACCCGCGACGGCGAGCCCGTCACCGGTTACGTCCGTCTGCTGGACTCGACCGGCGAGTTCACCGCCGAGGTCCCGACCTCGGCGACCGGGCAGTTCCGTTTCTACGCGGCCGAGGGGACCTGGACGGTCCGCGCGCTGGTTCCGGGCGGCAGCGCCGACCGCACCGTCGTCGCGCAGACCGGTGGCCTCTCCGAGGTGGCCATCGCCGTCTGAACGACATGAGCCGCTGATCGGTGTGGCCCCCCGGCGCGAGCCGGGTGCCGCACCGGTGAGGCAGGGCCAAAGGGCCGCACCCCGGGGGGTTGGACGCCACCTGTGACAGAAGGGGTGCGGCCCTTCGTGCTGCCCGTACGCTGGAAGCATGTACGCCCGGCGCCGGCGCGGTTATTTCCTGCTGATGGGCGGATGCGTCGTCCTCTTCGTGTCCGCCTGGGCCGTCGTGCGCCTCTGGTCGGTGCCGGTCGCCGTGGGGATGTGCGTGGTCGCCATGGTCATACCGCCGATCGCGGCGATGATCGCCAACCGCCGGGGACCCGACGACCGTTGGTGGGACGAGCACCCGTCCGGGGACCCGAAGTCCGACGAGTGGTGGGACGAGCTGGACGACAGGAAGCGCCGCCGCCACGACCGTTGAACCCACACAGTGAATGACGGTTCGTCAGTAGACCAGTGCCTGGGTGCCGTCCGCCATCGCCTCCTGGACGAAGACCTGCGCCCCCGCGATGCGCACGCCCTCCAGGACGTCCCGCTCCGTGATGTCCCGTCGCGCGGCGCACTGGGTGCAGAGGGTGATCCGGCCGCCCGCCATGATCGACTCGATGAGGTCGGGCAGCGGTGCGGCGTGCGGGAGTTCGAAGTCCGCGGCACGTCCGGGCAGGGCGAACCAGGCGGACTCCCCGGTCAGCCAGAGGGACACCTCCACCCCGCTGGCGACGGCGACCGCCGCCACCGTGAACGCCTGCGAGCACCGCTCGGCGGAGTCGGCCCCTGCGGTCACCTTGATCACGAGCTTCTTCGGCATATGCCGAACTGTAACCGTCCGCCGTGCAACCTCTTCTGCGACCTGTGGGTCAGTTGTGTGCGCAGGTAATGGAACCCGCGCTTCAGGTCTCTTATGGGGGGACCCTTTGGAACCGAAAGACACCATTTCCGGCGACATAGTCGAATCGTCGGACGCGCCGCCCGCCGCGGAAACTGGTGAGAACGTGACTCCGGCCGAGACTCCCGAGCCGCCCGCCGACGTGGTGTCCGCGCCCGTTCCGGCCGCTGCGGCTCCGGACTCCCCGGCCGCACCCGCGCCGGACACCGAGAGCGCGCCGGACACCGGCACCGCCGCACCCGCGCCGGACACCGCCGAGACCGTCCCGTCCGTCGCCCGCCGCCGTCCGCGCGGACGTACCTCGCTGATCGTGCTGGCCGCCGCGGTGCTCGGCGTGGTCGTCGGCGGGGCCGTGGGGTACGGCGTACAGGCCGACCGCGAGCCGACGCCGCTGGCGGCACTCGCGCAGGAAGAGCTCGCCTACCCGGCGAAGCCGCTCGCCGCCGACAAGATCCCCGACCCGCTGCCGGTCTCCGAGGACCGCCAGGTGAAGACCGACGGCGACCTGACGAAGCTGCTGGTGAGCGTGCCCAAGGGCGCCAAGAAGGACGACTACTTCGGCAGTGGCTGGACCAGCCTGTCCGACTGGTCCGCCTGGTACGAGAGCCCCGAATGGATGTTCAGCGATCTGGCCGGGGGGGACGTCCGGCGGATCGCGCGGCAGTCCTGGCTGCAGGGCGACCGCGAGACGAAGATCGATCTCGTGCAGTACCGCTCCGACAGCTTTCTGGCGGCCAGGGACCACTTCGACGGTCAGATGAACTACCTGCCGTACGAGGAGGACGGGGCCGGCAACGAAGGCGACCCGATCAAGGGCAGCCTCGACGGCCGCTACTTCATCTACCCGGTCGAGCGCGAGGCCGGATACATGCCGCAGTACCAGGCCAGGGCCATCGCCGTGCGCGGGGACATCGTGATGGACATCGTGATCTTCGATACCGAGCCGATCGGCAAGAAGACCATCCGGACTCTGGCGGAGCGCCAGTTGGAGCGGCTGTGAACGACGAGAAGAACGGCGCCGTGACGTCGGAAGCGCCTTCGGAGACGCCTTCGGAAGCGAGCCCTGGAGCCGTTCCGGCGACGATTCGGGAGACGGGTCCGGAATCGGTCGAGGAAGCGGCCGAGGAAACGGTTCAGGGAACTCCGGCGCGGACGGGCCGGGTGCGGAAGGTGGCCCGGTACGCGGTGCCGGCCGTGGTCGTCCTCGCTGTGATCGGCGGTGCCGCCGCGTACACCCAGAACACCGTCGCCACGGCGGACCGAACCGCTCCCACCACGCTGTGGAGCCAGGAGAACCTGCAGGGATCGTCCCCCGGCAACACGAAGGACCCGGCCGCCGGCGCGGCGGCCGGCCGGTCCGACAACGAGCTCAGCAAGCTGCTGCTGCCCGCGGACTCCGACTGGCGGCTCGGGATGGACCTCGGCGCGCGGGGCAACGACAACGTCATCAGCGCCAAGGAGTCGACGGCGACGATCAAGCAGTCGGCGCGCGGCCTGTCGGGCAAGGCGCGACGCGAGTTCGAGAAGTACGTGGACCGGATGCGGGTCGAGGGGGTGGCCCAGCGTTCCTACATCGGGAAGGCCAACGACGTGGTGGCCACCGTCGAGGTCATGAAGATGAAGGACACGAAGGCCGTCCACGACAGCTGGCTGGCCCAGACGAGTCTCGCGGACGCGGTGAAGATCTTCCGTGAGGGTCCGAAGATCAAGGGCTACAAGAACGCCCGCTGCTTCCGCTACCCCAAGGACGAGGAGAACGGCCTCGACGGCGTCACCTGCATGGCCTACGACGGGGAGTACTACATCGACGTCACCGCCGAGGGGCCGGACCCGCTGAGCATGTCCGACATCGCGGAGCTGGTGAAGGACCAGCTCGACCACATCAAGTCTCCGGGGGAATACGTATGACCGAGCAGACCACGCCCCCCGCCCCGCAGGCCGAGGCGCCCGCGCCCGCCTCCGAGGCGACCGCGCTGGCGCCCGCGTCCGAGGCGACCGCGCCGGCGCCCGCGTCCGAGGTGCCCGTCCCCGCGCCCGTACCGGCGGTGGAGAACCCGGGGCTCCCGCCGATGCCCACCCACGCGCCGACCGTGCCGCCCGCCGCTCCCGGCGGCCCGGACTCACCCGGCGCGGAGTTCCCCGGCCAGGAGTTCCAGGGGCAGGAGCCCCCGGTACGGCCCCGTAAGCCCCGGCGTGTGCTGCGGGCCGTCGCGCGCTGGACCGCCGCCGTACTCGTGTTCGGAGCCGCCTCCACCGGCACCGCCTACGGGATCGCCTCGATGGAGCGGACCGACGTGCCCGGCCTCTCCACCGAGAGCGACGGGCGCTGGGACTACCCCGCGCTGTCGCTGCCGGCCCTGCCCCCGGGGAAGTCCCACCCGTTCGACTTCTCCAACGACGCGGAGATCCACTACGTCGACGTACGGGACCTGCTGCTCCCCGCGCCGGCCGGAGCGGTGCCGGACAAGAAGCTGCCCGGCGGGTGGGTCCCCACCTCGCAGTTCCTCTCGGAATTCGCCGAGGACGGCCGTGCCCACCTCGGGCAGGTGATCGCCGATTCCGCGCTGCGTCACATCACGGCGCGCGGCTGGACCATGCCGGACGGCACCTCGTCCCGGATCTACCTCCTCCAGTTCAACTCGGTGGCCTTCGCCACCGGACTGAGCGACGAGCTGACCGCGCCGGACGAGCCGCTCACCGTCGGCGTCACCGGGCTGGAGATGGACGGCGAGTGGCCGGACGACATCTTCCCGAGGACGATCCGGGTGAACTCCTTCGTGGAGACGAAGCCGTACGAGAAGGAGCACGTCCGGGTCGCGTACGCCCAGGCCGGGGACGTCCTCGCGATGGTCGTGCAGTCCCGGGGCGGCGGCGAGGAAGCGGCGAAGGTGCCGTTCCAGCAGACGGTGATCCTCCAGGACCAGCTGCTGGGCTGAGGGCGGCCGGGCGGTGTCCGGCCGGTCGCGGCCGGGCCCGGTCCGGTGTCGTACCGCCGGGCACCGCGCGGACCTGAACGAGAGAGCCGGGCCCCCACCGACTAGGCTGGGGCCCGGCCCTGTATGGGCGCCGTCGTCGCCAATCGCTCGTCACGAGGAGCTTGTCGTGCTTGAGGTCTTCTTCTCCACCCTGCTGGTCCTGGTCTGCGTCGGCGTCCTCGCTTTCGCGGCAGTGACCGTGAAGAAGCTCTATCAGGGCCAGCGCTGACCCTCGTCCACCTCCGCCCCTCCCTCACAGATCGCCTGAGCTGCTCATGATCTCGATTCCGTCCGACCTTCACCGGGACCTCGTTCCGCTGGCATTCCTGCTGGGCAACTGGGCCGGCGCGGGCGTCGCCGACTTCCCCGGCGACGAGAAGTGCAACTTCGGCCAGGAAGTCTCCTTCAGCCACGACGGCCGTGACTTCCTCGAATACGTCTCGCACTCCTGGGTGCTCGACGGCGAGGGCAACAAGGTCCGGCCGCTGGAATCCGAGTCCGGCTACTGGCGCATCGACAAGGACCGCAAGGTCGAGATCGTCATGGTCCGTGACCAGGGCGTGGTCGAGGTCTGGTACGGCGATCTGGCCGAGAAGAAGCCGCAGATCGACGTCGTCACCGACGCGGTCGCCCGCACCGCGGCCTCCGGCCCGTACAGCGGTGGCAAGCGCCTCTACGGCTACGTGAACAGCGACCTCATGTGGGTCGGGGAGAAGGCCACCCCCGACGTCGAGCTGCGCCCCTACATGTCGGCGCACCTCAAGAAGGTCGTCACGGCCGAAGAGGTCCAGGAGATGGCGAAGAGCCTCGGCGACCTCCCGGACGACGGCATCGCCTTCTTCAAGTAACCGACGGCACCGCCTTCTTCGCCGAGGGGGCGGGCGCGAAGCAGGGGCCGGTGTCCGCAGGCGCCGTACACTGGCCCTGTGGTGAGCACCGACTGGAAGACCGACCTCCGGCAGCGCGGGTACCGGCTCACGCCGCAGCGCCAGCTCGTGCTGGAGGCGGTCGACGCGCTGGAGCACGCGACGCCCGACGACATCCTCTGCGAGGTGCGCCGGACGGCGTCCGGGGTGAACATCTCCACGGTCTACCGGACCCTGGAGCTCCTGGAGGAGCTCGGGCTGGTGAGCCACGCCCACCTCGGCCACGGCGCCCCCACCTACCACCTGGCCGACCGCCACCACCACATCCATCTGGTCTGCCGGGACTGCTCGGACGTCATCGAGGCGGACACCGAGGTGGCGGCCGAGTTCACGGCCAAGCTGCGCGAGTCGTTCGGCTTCGAGACCGATCTGAAGCACTTCGCGATCTTCGGCCGGTGCCGCGCCTGCGCCGCCGGCGCGGAGCCCGAGGACACCGAGCGGCGTTAGCGCCCGTCCCCGCCCGTCCCCGCCCGTCCTCGCCCGTCCCCGCCCGGCCCCACGGCCGCAGGGCGCGCGCCGTACGCTGGTCGCATGAAGAGCCCCTTGCTGTCCCTGCCCGGCGCCGTCCCCGCCGAAGGCCGCGACGAAGGTGTCGCCGCGCACTACGGCGACCTGTTCCGCGAGCAACGCGCCCTCGCCGGCGGCGACGGGTTCGTCGACCTGTCGCACCGGGGTGTCGTCACCGTCACGGGTGACGACCGCCTGAGCTGGCTCCACCTGCTGCTCACCCAGCACGTCACGGACCTCGCGCCGAACCGGGCCACCGAGGCGCTGATCCTCTCCGCCAACGGCCACATCGAGCACGCCCTCTACCTCGTGGACGACGGCACCACGACGTGGGCGCACGTCGAGCCGGGGACGCTCGCGGAGCTGGTGGCGTACCTGGAGTCGATGAAGTTCTTCTACCGGGTGGAGGTCGCCGACCGCACCGAGGACTTCGCCGTCGTGCACCTCCCGGCCGGCTCCATCACCGAGGTGCCCGAAGGCCTCGCCGTACGCGAGGAGCCGCACGGCCGGGACGTGTTCCTGCCCCGCGCCGACCTGGAGGCGTACACCACCGGGGCCGGTCCGGCCGCGGGCATCCTGGCGTACGAGGCACTGCGCGTGGAGGCGCACCGCCCGCGCCTGGGCTTCGAGACCGATCACCGGACCATCCCGCACGAGCTGGGCTGGATCGGTACGGCGGTCCACCTCCAGAAGGGCTGCTACCGGGGTCAGGAGACCGTCGCGCGCGTCCACAACCTGGGGAAGCCGCCGCGCAGGCTCGTCTTCCTCCACCTGGACGGCAGCGAGGTGCACCTGCCCGGCCACGGCACGCCGGTCCGCCTCGCCTCGGACGGCGCCGAAGGCCGCCAGCTCGGCTTCATCACCACGTCGGCGCGCCACCACGAACTCGGCCCGATCGCCCTCGCGCTGGTCAAGCGGAACGTCGCCGTCGACGCGGAACTGCTCGCCGGGGACACCGCCGCCGCCCAGGAGACGATCGTCGAGCCGTAGGGCTCCGGGGGCCGCCGTCCGGCGGCCCCGAGGCTGCTAGGGCTTCCGAGACTGCTCAGACCTCGATGAGCACGGTGAACGGGCCGTGGTTGGTGAGCGTGACCCGCATGTCCGCCCCGAACCGGCCCGTCTCCACCCGCGCCCCGAGCGCGCGCAGCTGCGCCACGACCTCGTCCACCAGCGGTTCGGCGACCTCGCCGGGCGCGGCGGCGTTCCAGGTGGGGCGGCGCCCCTTCCGGGCGTCCCCGTAGAGGGTGAACTGCGAGATGACCAGAAGCGGTGCGTTCACGTCGGAAGCGGACTTCTCGCCCTCCAGGATGCGCACCGACCAGAGCTTCCGGGCGAGCTGAGCCGCCTTCTCCGGGGTGTCGTCGTGGGTCACTCCGACCAGTACGCACAGGCCCTCGCCCATGATCTCGCCGACGATTCCGGTCTCCGGGGCGGCTTCGGTGCCCTCGGACACGGAGACGCTGGCGCCATCCACTCTCTGTACCACTGCACGCATACAGACCAACCTATCTTGGGCTGAACGGGTACAGAACCCCGGCGTCGGCCCCGGGCGGAGTGGCACGATGCACGATGTCGGTGTGCCGACGCACCGGCCGAGGGGACGGAACAGTATGAGTACCTATGGAACGGGACAATCTCCCGGTGCCGTACCGACGAAGCCCACCGCCATGCGGCCGCCCGTGCAGCGGAGCGTACCGGGACCGGAGGGTGGTCCCGGGGCAGGGGCCGCCGTCGCTCCGGGACGGACGGCGCTTCCCGCCGCTTCGGCCGGTTCCGTACCCGAACAGGGCGCCGCACAGGCGGGTTCCGAGGGGCTCGGAGCGGTCCGCCCGCAGGCCGGGTTCGGCGGGCTCCGGCTCCCGGCGCTGCGGACGATGCGCCGGGACGCCCAGCGGGACGAGGCCGACCTCAGCTACGTACGCCGCCTGGTCCAGGGACGCATCGACATCCTGCGGGCGGAGCTGGCGCGCAGGCAGGCCCCGGAGTCCCCGGTGGTGGACCGGCTCCCGGAGATCCTCGCGGACGCCCCGTCGCTGCTCCGCACCTCCGCCCGGCACGTCACGCTCCGCACGCCGCGCGGCGACGAGTACGCCAGGCTGGCCGCGGAGACGTTCGCCGAGGTGGCGCTGTCCGACCTCGAAGCCCGTACGGACGAAGAGCTGCACGCCGCGATGGGCAGGCTCGTCGGCTGCGAGAAGCAGGTCTCGCGCCGCCGTCACCAGCTCCAGCGCACGGCGGACGAATGCGGCGCGGAGATCGCCCGCAGGTACCGTGACGGAGAAGCACAAGTAGACGATCTGCTCGCCTGAGGTGATCCTTCCGGGAGCGGGTCCAGCTCCCGGAAGGCCCTCATGACCAGCAATGATGCCCTCGCCTCTTCCTCCGGCCCCGATACGCCGGCCGTCGGCCCGGTTCTCGCGGAGGTCGTGCGGTCCGGGTTCCTGGAGGGCCGCCACCGGGGCTCGCTGGTGCTGCTGGCGGCCGACGGGAGCGTGGAGTACGCGCTCGGCGATCCGGCGGCGCCCGTCTTCCCCCGCTCGTCCAACAAGCCGATGCAGGCGGCGGCGATCCTGCGGGCCGGTCTCGACCTGTCCGGCGAGCGGCTGGCGCTGGCCGCCGCGAGCCACTCCGGGGAGGACTTCCACCTCGCGCTCGTCGCCACGATGCTGGCCGAACACGGGCTGAGCCCGGCCGACTTGCAGACCCCGCCCGATCTGCCGCTGGACCCGGTGGAGGCGGAGGCGTACCTCGCGTCCGGGCGGGTCCGGGAGCGGATCACCATGAACTGTTCGGGCAAGCACGCGGCGATGCTCGCCGTCTGCGTGCTCAACGGCTGGGACACCGCTACCTACCTCGACCCGGCCCACCCGCTCCAGCGCCTGGTGCACCGGGTGATCGAGGAGGCGGCGGGCGAGCCGGTCGCCTCGGTCGGTACGGACGGCTGCGGCGCGCCGCTGATGGCGATCGGGCTGACCGGGCTGGCGCGGGCGTTCCGCTCCTTCGTCCTGGCGGAGCCCGGTACGGCGGAGCGGCGGGTCGCGGACGCGATGCGCGCCCACCCGGAGTACGTGGCGGGCACCCGGCGGCCGGACACCTGGCTGATGCGGGAACTGCCGGGGACCCTCTCGAAGATGGGTGCCGAGGCCGTGCAGGCGCTGGCCCTCCCGGACGGCCGCGCGCTGGCTTTCAAGATCGAGGACGGCTCCACCCGGGCGCTCGGCCCGGTACTGGCCCGCGCCTTGGGACTCCTCGGGGTGGACGCCCCGGTCGTGGCCCGCGTCGGCCGGGCGCCGCTGATGGGCGGCGCGGCCGAGGTCGGCGAGGTGCGGGCGGCGTTCTGACGGGCGCGGGGCGGTTGGGGCGCGGCTGAGGAAACGATTCCCCGCGCGGCTCCCCGGTCCGCCCCGGTCCGACGCGGTCCGTCTCGGTCCGTCTCGGTCCGTCTCGGTCGGCCTCGGTCCGTCTTGGTCGGCCTCGGTCCGCCCAGGTCCGCTTTGTTCAGTCGCGGGTGACGGACTGCTCGATGAGTGCCACGGTGGCCCGGGGGTCCGCCACCTCGAGGACCAGGCGGTCGTAGGTCTCGGCGTCGGCGAGTTCGACGACGACCGCCTTCTCCGGGTTCTTCACGTCCCAGAAGAGGCGTTCGCCGTGGCGACGGAACCGGCCGGCGGTGATGACACCGGGGAGGTAGGTGCCGCCGACCCGGATGCCCTTCGGCTCACGGGCGGCCCCGGGGTCGTGGGTGGCGCCGCGCACGTGGGCGAGGGGGATCTCCAGGCGGCTCTTGAGGCTCCAGAGCTTGTCGAGACCCTCGATTTCGGCGATCAGCAGACCGCGTTCGCGGTCGATGGAGATCCGGGCCATGTCAGTGCTCCCTGGGGACGGCGGGCTGGGCGCCGGCTGTGGCGGGCCGGGCGCGCAGGCGCAGCCGGGCACCGAGGACGGTGGAGGCGGTGTGCGGGGCGTCCGCGCCGTGGGAGGGGCGCAGGGCTTCCTCCAGTGCGGTGATGCCTTCGGCGACCAGGGCCGCGACCTCGGGGTCGTGCGGGGCGCGTTCGGCGGCGGCGAAGAGCAGGAGTCCGGCGGCCGGGCCGTTGTCGAACGAGGCGATCGCCGTCGACAGCGCCCGCGCCGGGTCCGTGACGGTGGCGAGGGCGGCGGTGGCCGGGCGGATCTCGTGGTCGAGGTGGGTGCGCAGCACGGTCAGATGCAGGCTCCGCTTGGAACCGAACGTCTTGTAGAGGCTGCCTCGGTGGATGCCGGTGGCCATGACCAGGTCGTCTACCGAGGTGCCCTCGAAACCGTGGGCGGCGAAGAGGGCTGCCGCCGTACGGACGGCGTGGTCGGTGTCGAAGGCGCGGGGTCGTCCCATGGCCAGGAGCGTAGAAGTAAAGGAACGATCGGTCAAGAACGAGCGTTCTCAAACTCGGGTGGTCCGGCAGGCGGGGCCCCGTACGGGACTCCGTGCTGGTGCGGATGCGGCGCCGGTGGCAGGGAAAAAGCGGGCGACACGGTGCAGCGGGCGACCTAGCGTGGCGGTATGGGCCTGGACATACGTGTGATCACCGCGACCGAATTTCCCGCATGGCTGCTCGCCGTCCGACGCGGGTTCCTGAAGGCGTCGGCGGAGGGCCTGCAGGAGGAGGCCGCGGCGCGGCTGGCGCGTACCGACCTGTCCCGGGTGCGGGGCGCCTTCGACGGTGGGCTGTGCGTGGCCACCTTCCGTTCGTTCGCCCAGGAGCTGACGGTGCCCGGCGGGGCGCGGGTCGCGGTGGACGCGATCAGCGGGGTGACGGTCGCGCCGACGCACCGCAGGCGGGGCCTGCTCAGCCGGATGATGGCCGCCGACCTTGCTGAGGCGAAGGAGCGCGGCGACGTCGCCGCCACCCTGATCGCGGCCGAGTACCCGATCTACGGGCGCTTCGGCTTCGGCCCGGCCACCTCGCTCGTCGAGTGGGAGGTGGATCTCCTCCGCTCGGGCCTGGACCGCGGCGCCCCGCTCGCCGGTGGCGTACCGGACGGTGGCCGGGTCGAATTCGTGGATGCCGAGGACGTGCGGAAGCTGGGCCCGGAGATCCATGCCCGGCTGGCCGCCCGGCAGCACGGTGTGGTCGATCGCACGGCCTCGTGGTGGAGTCGGCACACCGGTGTCGGCGTGCAGGCGCTGGACAAGTGGACCGAGCCCTTCTACGCCTTGTACCGCTCCGCCTCCGGCGAGCCCGAGGGCCTGGTCACGTACCGCACCAAGGACGACTGGAGCGACGGCAAGCAGCCGTGCGACAGCGTGATCGTGAGCCAGCTGGTCGCCGCGACCCCGGCCGCCGAGCGGGCCCTCTGGCTTTTCGTGTGCTCCATCGACTGGGTCACCAAGGTCCGCTCCGGTTACCGCGCCCCGGACGACCTGCTTCCGCTGCTGTTGCCCGACCCGCGCGCGGCCCGGGTGGTCACGCACGCGGACTGGCTGTGGACGCGGGTGCTCGACACCCCGCGCCTGCTCGCGGCCCGTACCTACGCGCAGGAGGCCACGCTCGTCCTCGACGTCCGCGACGACGCCGGCCTCGCGGGCGGCGTCTTCCGGCTGGACGCCTCCCCGCACGGCGCGGTGTGCGTGCCCGACACCACTCGGGGTGCCGATCTGACCCTGGACGTACGGGACTTGTCCGCGGTCCAGCTCGGCGACGAGTCGGTGCAGCGGTTGGTCGCCCTGGGCCGGATCGACGAGAACCGTCCGGGCGCCGCGGCGCTGGCGGACGGCGCCTTCCGCACCGCCCGCCGACCGTGGTGCCCGGACGTGTTCTGAGCCGAGCGGGTGGTGCGGGGGCTCACCCGGTCGCGGGGGTTTCGGCGGGCTCGGTCGTCTCGGTGGCTTCGGCTGTTTCAGCCGGTTCGGCAGCTTCGGAGGCTTCGGCGACTTCGGTGACGGGTGCGGTCGAGCGGCCGGGGAGCAGGAACAGGGTGGCGGCGAAGGCGGTGACGAGCAGGCCCGCGCCGACCGTGAAGGCGAGGCGGTATCCGTCCGTCAGCGCGTGGGCCGAGCCGCTCCCGGCGGCGAGCAGTCCGCCGGTGCGTCCTGCCGCCAGGGTGGAGAGAACGGCCACGCCGAGGGCCATGCCGACCTGCTGGGTGGTGTTGAAGAGGCCGGAGGCGAGGCCGGCGTCTTCGTCGGCGGCCCCGGACATGCCCAGGGTGGTCAGGGCGGGGAGCGCCAGGCCGAAACCGGCCGTCAGCAGCATGGACGGCAGCAGGTCGGTGGCGTAGTCGGCGTGGTCCGGCAGGCGTGCGAGCAACGCCATCTGGGCGGCCATCAGGGCGATTCCGGCCAGTAGTACGGCCCGTTCGCCGAACCGGGCGTTCAGGCGTGCCGAGACGAGCAGCGACACTCCACCGATGACGAGGGCGGCCGGCAGCAGGGCGAGACCGGTGCCCAGCGCCTCGTAACCGAGGATCCTCTGCAGGTACAGGGCGACGAGGATCTGGAAGGTGAACATCGCGGCCATGATGAGCATCTGGATCAGGTTGCCGCCGACCGTGGCGCGCGAGCGCAGCAGGCGGGGCGGGATCAGCGGCGTGCGTGAGGTGGCCTGGCGTACGACGAAGGCGGCGAGCAGGGCGAGTGCGAGGGCGCCCAGGCCGAGGGTGTGCCCGGACAGCCAGCCGTACCGCTCGGCCTGGACGACGGAGTAGATGCCCACCACCAGGGCGGCGGTGACGAGAAGAGCACCGGTGACATCGGCCCCGGACGCGAGCCCGGGCCCCCGGTCGCCGGGCAGTACCCGGACGGCGAAGAAGAGGGCGGCGGCGCCGATCGGCAGATTGATGAAGAAGATCCAGTGCCAGTCGAGCGCGTCGGTGAGTACCCCGCCGAGCACCTGGCCGAGCGAGGCGCCGACCGCCGAGGTGAACGAGAACACGCCGATGGCACGGGCCCGTTCGCGCGGTTCGGCGAAGAGGGTGACCAGGATGCCGAGCCCGACCGCGGACGCCGTCGCGCTGCCGACCCCCTGGAGGGCCCGCGCGGCGATGAGCGCCCCGGGTGAGGTCGACACGCCCGCGAGGAGCGAGGCGGCGGTGAAGACGGCGGTGCCGGTGACGAACATCCGCTTGCGCCCGATGAGGTCCCCGAGCCGGCCGGCGAGCAGCAGCAGACTGCCGAACGCGATCAGGTAGGCGTTGACGACCCAGCTGAGCCCGACGGGGGTGAACCCGAGGTCGCGCTGGATCACGGGCATCGCCACGGTGACGATCGACCCGTCAAGAATGATCATCAGTAGCCCCGAAGCGATCACGCCGAGCGCGAGCCACTTCTGTCGGGGGGAGAGGGGCGGCGGTGCGAGGGGC
Source organism: Streptomyces sp. NPDC002690 (assembly GCF_053592415.1). Taxonomy (NCBI): domain Bacteria; kingdom Bacillati; phylum Actinomycetota; class Actinomycetes; order Kitasatosporales; family Streptomycetaceae; genus Streptomyces; species Streptomyces sp. NPDC002690. The sequence goes on from NZ_JBSFVR010000151.1 coordinate 15,358, forward strand.
GTGGTGGCTGCCGCCGCGACGGGCGCGGCGCCGGAATCGGCACGGACTGTGGCGGACATGGGTGTGCTCCTGCGGTGGGAAGCGGTGGGAAGCGGTATGGGGTTGGTGGGTTCGGCGTGGGCGGGTGCGGCCGGACGCGCCTCGGCGGCCGGGCTGGATTGACCGTAGCAGAAGGTTTTGTTGCAGACTATTTGTTTCGGGAGTTCTCCTGTGAGGTGGTGCCGCCGGGGTGAGGTGGGGTGGGGTGAGGTGGGGTGAAGTTGGGCTGCGGGGCGGGGTGCGGGCTCGTGGCGCTCGCCGCCGGGGCGTTGGCGGGCGGGTGGAGAACGTCCGCTATCGGACCATCCGCCACGGATCGAGTTGTTAGCCTGGAAGGCATGACCTCAACGCCGTCCGCCTCCAGCGCCCCCACCGGCTTCGACCTCTCGTACCTGCTCAACCACACGAGTCACGTCCTGCGGACCCGGATGGCGGCGGCCCTCGACGAGGTGGGTCTCACCCCTCGCATGCACTGCGTCCTGGAGCACGCCCTGGAGGAGGAGCGGACCCAGGCGCAGTTGGCGGAGATCGGCGACATGGACAAGACCACCATGGTGGTGACCGTCGACGCCCTGGAGAGCGCTGGTCTCGCGGAGCGGCGTCCGTCCCGGCTGGACCGGCGGGCACGGATCATCTCCGTGACGGACAAGGGCGCCGAGCTGGCCGTCCGGAGCCGGCGGATCGTCGACCGGGTGCACGCGGAGGCGCTGGAGGGGCTGGCCGAGAACGACCGGGCGCTCTTCGTCCGGGCCCTGGAGCAGCTGGCCCAGGGGGTCCTGGCCGAGCCGGTCGACAGCCCCCGCCCGGCCCGCCGCGCCCGTCAGGCTGTGTAGCCCCTCGGAATCGATCGCGGTGCCCGGAGGGTTGCGGCCTTCGCGCATCTGCGGGGCCCGGGCGGTTATCGTGCGGGCGTGATCGCTCCGGAGCTCCGCCCCCTGCTCTTCCTCGACGTCGACGGCCCCCTCATCCCCTTCGGGGCGACGCCGCGGGAGCTGCCCGGCGGGTATCCGGCGTACTGCTCCCGCTCCGGGCGGCCTGAGGATGCCGGGAACCCGCTGCTGGCCAGGATCAATCCCGCGTACGGGCCCCGACTCCTCTCGCTGGGCTGCGAGTTGGTGTGGGCGACGACCTGGATGGCGGACGCGAACCTCGTCGTCGCGCCCTGGCTCGGGCTGCCCCGGCTGCCCGTCGTGGACTGGCCCGAGGACGTGGTCGGCGCGGACGAGCGGGGCGGCCTCCACTGGAAGACCCGCACGCTCGTGGAAGTCGCGGCCGGGCGGCCCTTCATCTGGGTGGACGACGAGATCACCGACGTCGACCGGCGCTGGGTGGCCGGTCACTGCGAGGGGCTCCGGCTGCTGCACCGCGTCGATCCCCGACTCGGCCTGACGGAAGCGGACTTCGCGACGCTGGCGGAGTGGGTGCGCGGGGTCGGTGGCGGCGATGGCGCCGCCGGGTGAGGGCCGGTCCGCCCTGCCGTCCGGCCGGTGTGCGTACCGGGTGCGTGGCTTCCTGCCTGCGGAAACAGCGAAGGCAGGAAGAAGAGACTCTCCCTGCCACTCTCAAGATATAGCGCACCGGGGGGCTTGCGGCAAGGCCCCCGGTGTACCGCAGAATCGCCACTTCCGCCGCACGGGGCGCACGTCGTCGCG
>NZ_JBSFVR010000152.1:0-16979 GCF_053592415.1 Streptomyces sp. NPDC002690
CTCCCACATGGTGATCGGGGCCATCTGCGAGTAGCGCAGGTTGAGCTTGGTGTACGCGTCGAAGATGCCGTGCGACAGCGCCTCCTCGTCGCCGCTCCCGCCCGTGCCCCGCCCGCCGCACCGGGCGTCCGACCGCCCGCCCCCGCGTCCCGTGGAGCCCGCCCCGAAAGCCGTTTCCAGACGATTCGTCTCTTCTCTTCACCCGTGCCCGGGTGCGTCTCCGCGCGCCCGTCACGTCCCACGCGTGCCTCGCACGAACCCTCGCGATCGACGTCCCGCCGGTCCCGCGCATGTCCTTAGGTGGCTATTCCCATGTCAGAAACCCTGTCGAAGAACGCCGGCGTACCGGCTCCCGACCCCGGGCGCTGGAAGGCCCTGGCCTTCATCGCCCTCGCGCAGCTGATGGTCGTGCTCGACGCGACCATCGTGAACATCGCGCTGCCCAAGGCCCAGGTGGACCTCGGCATCTCCGACGCCAACAAGCAGTGGGTCATCACGGCCTACGCCCTCGCCTTCGGCGGGCTCCTGCTCTTCGGTGGCCGGATTTCCGACCTCTTCGGCCGCAAGCGCACCTTCACCATCGGCCTGATCGGCTTCGCGCTGGCCTCCGCGCTCGGCGGTGCGGCCACCGGCCAGGCGCTGCTGTTCGGCTCCCGCGCCCTCCAGGGCGTCTTCGGGGCCCTGCTCGCGCCCGCCGCCCTCTCGCTGCTGGCCGTGACGTTCACCGACGCCAAGGAACGCGCCAAGGCGTTCGGCATCTTCGGTGCCATCGCCGGTGGTGGCGGCGCGGTCGGCCTGCTGCTCGGCGGCTTCCTGACCGACTCGCTCAACTGGCGCTGGACCTTCTTCGTCAACATCCCGTTCGCGGTCATCGCGGCGGTCGGTGCGTACCTCTACATCCGTGAGCCCGCCGGTACGCGCAACCGCTCCTCGCTCGACATCCCGGGCGTGCTGCTCTCCACCCTCGGCCTGGTCTCGCTGGTCTACGGCTTCACCCGCGCCGAGTCGGCCGGCTGGTCGGACGCGCTGACGGTCGGTTCGTTCGTCGCGTCCGTCGTGCTGCTGGCCGCCTTCATCGTGGTCGAGTCGCGCGTCTCGTCGCCGCTGCTGCCCCTCCGCGTGCTCGGCGACCGCACCCGCGGTGGCATCTACCTCTCGCTGGGCCTCGCCGTCATCGGCATGTTCGGCCTCTTCCTCTTCCTCACCTACTACCTCCAGGTGGTCAAGGGGTACAGCTCGCTCTCGACCGGCTTCGCCTTCCTGCCGATGGTCGCGGGCATGATCACGGGCTCCACGCAGATCGGCGCCCGCCTGATGACCCGCGTCGCGCCGCGTCTGCTGATGGGACCGGGCTTCCTGCTCGCCGCCGTCGGCATGTTGCTGCTGACGCGCCTGGAGGTCGGCTCCTCGTACGCCGGCGTCATCCTGCCGGGCATGGTCCTGCTCGGCCTCGGCATGGGTACGGCGTTCATGCCGGCCATGTCCATGGCCACCCACGGCATCGAGCCGCGTGACGCGGGCGTCGCCTCCGCGATGGTCAACACCTCGCAGCAGGTCGGTGGCGCCATCGGTACGGCCCTGCTGAACACCGTCGCCGCCAGCGCCACCACCGCGTTCGTCGCCGACCACGCGGCGGGCGCCACCGACCCGAAGCTGCTCCAGCTCCAGGGCCTGGTGGACGGCTACACCAGCGCGATCTGGTGGGCGGTCGGCATCCTCGTCGTCGCCTCCGCCATCGCCTTCACCCTCATCAACGCCGGCAAGCCCAGCATGGGCCCGGTGAGCCAGGGCGGCGGCACGCGTGACGCCGAGGAGGACGAGTTCAAGATCCCGGTGATCGCGCACTGATCAGCTGATCGCGCCCGGTTCTCCTGCCCCGGTCCCGCCGCCACCCGCGGCGGGGCCGGGGCAGGCCCGTATCCGCCGCCACCCGTGGCGGGGCCGGGGCAGGCCCGTATTCGCTCCCGCCGCCTTCGTGTCCGCTCCCGGCTTCTCCGCCTCAGCGGAGCCAGGGCAGGTCCGCGTCGGCGCGGTCCGGCTGCAGCCCCGCCGCCAGCGTCCGCATGATCTCCCCGAGCCGGGACACCTGCTCGGGCGTGAGCCGGTCGAACATCGCCTGGCGGACGGCGGCGACATGGCCCGGTGCCGAGCGCCGCAGCATCGCGTGGCCCTCCTCGGTGAGGACCGCGTTCTGGCCGCGCTTGTCGGTAGGACAGTCCTCCCGGCGCACCCAGCCGTTCTTCTCCAGCCGGGCGATGGCGTGCGAGAGCCGGGAGCGGGTGATCTTGGCGTCCTTCGCCAGCTCGGTCATCCTCAGCTGCCCACCGGGCGACTGGGAGAGCTGGACGAGCAGCCCGTAGTAGACGTGCGGCATGCCCGCGTCCCGCTGCAACTGGCGGTCGAGATGGTCCTCCAGCAGTGTGGTCGTCTGGAGATAGGCACGCCAGACGCCCTGCTCGTCGTCGGTGAGCCACCGTGTGCCGGTCGTGGGTGCCGTGGTCATGTGACCACTGTACGACTTTTCTTGAAAGTTGAACTAGATGCGTCTAGGCTCACTCGCATAGGAACTTGAAGATTCAAGAAGCTGTCGCGCGGGAGGTTCGCCGGGAGCCGGAGCGGGCCCCTCCCGCTCCGGAAGCCGGACCGGGTCCACCGGAGGAGAATCGTCACCAGCCGCAGCGGATGGGGAGCGTCATGACCGACACCGCCGAGCGGATGCCCGCTCTCTACCTCTCCCACGGCGCCCCGCCGCTCGCCGACGACCCGGTGTGGACGGACGAGCTGGCCGCCTGGTCCGCCGACCTGCCCCGCCCGCGCGCGATCCTGATCGTCTCCGCCCACTGGGAGGAGGCCCCCCTCGCGATCGGCGCCACCACCACGGTGCCGCTCGTCTACGACTTCTGGGGCTTCCCCGAGCACTACTACCAGGTGCGGTACGCCGCCCCGGGCGCCCCGGAGCTGGCCGAGGACGTCCGCAAGCTGCTGCGCGCCGCCGGTACGCCGGTCCAGGACATCCCGGACCGCGGCCTCGACCACGGCGCGTACGTCCCGCTGGTGGAGATGTTCCCCGACGCCGACATCCCGGTCCTCCAGATCTCCATGCCCACCCTCGACCCGCGCAAGCTGATGGACATCGGCCGCAAGCTCGCCCCGCTGCGGGACGAGGGCGTACTGATCGTCGGCAGCGGCTTCTTCACCCACAACCTCGCCGCGCTCCGCCACGCCGGGGGCGGCACCCCGGGCTGGTCGGCCGAGTTCGACGACTGGGGGAACCGGGCCCTTCGGGCGCAGGACATCGACGCGCTGCTCGACTTCGAGCGCAAGTCCCCGGCCGGCCGCCTCGCCCATCCCCGTACCGAGCACTTCGCGCCACTCTTCGTGACGCTGGGCGCCTCCGAGGACGAGCTCGACCGGGGCCGCAGTGTGATCGACGGCTTCTGGATGGGGCTGGCGAAGCGCTCGGTCCAGTTCGGCTGAGCCCGCGGCTCCCTCCCGGTCTACAGAGGCTTCTCGAACCAGCTCACGTCCCAGTACCGCCCGAACTTCCGCCCCACCTCGGTGTACGTGCCGAGCGGGCGGAAGCCGAAGGCCGCGTGGAGGCGCCCGGACGGCACGTTCGGCTGAGTGATGCCCGCGTACGCGCGGTGCAGGTCCTCGTCGGCCAGTGCCTCGAAGAGCGCCGTGTAGAGCAGCGTGCCGATGCCCAGGCCCGTCGCGTCCGGCGCGCAGTAGACGCTGACCTCCACCGAGGTCCCGTACGCCGCCTTGGGGCGGAACGCGCTGCTGGTGGCGTACCCCAGCACCCTGCCGCCGCCCGGTGTCCCGCCGTCCTTTTCGGCCGTACCGGTGTCCACGGCGACGAGCAGGCGGTGCGGGCCGTGGTCCGGGTGGGCGCGCAGCCAGGGCAGGCGCTCCTCCGGAGTGAACGGGGTCACGTCGAATGTGAGCGCCGTCTCACGGACGTAGTGGTTGTACAGCTCCGTGAGAGCTGCCAGATCACCCTCCGTACCGGGTCTGACCTGCGTATCCGTGGGTATGCGGGACATCTGTCCTCCTGTCGGCGGCCGACAGGGTACTGCATGATCTCGAAACTGAAGCCGGTGCTGGGGAATTCTGTCCGGATTCCAGTCGTTGTTTCCATCGGATGCAGGGCACCCGAAAGGGTGTCGCGACCTACTCAGCAAGGGAGCACGCATGGCAACCCGTGCCGTCGCCCGTCGTTCGTCACCCACCGGTGGGACCGAACGGGCCCGCAGTGTTCGCGGTGGAAGCGGGGAGATCGCCGACCGCGACCTGGTCGGCATGTACCTCGACGAGATCGCGCGAACGCCCCTGCTCGACGCCGCCAAGGAGGTCGAGCTGTCGCAGGCCATCGAGGCGGGTGTCTACGCCCGCAAGATCCTCGACGGTGAGGTCGAGAGCGACGCCGGTGGGGCGAAGCCCGAGGAGCTGGAAGCGCTGTTCGACGAGAGCGAGCGCGCCAAGGACGTCTTCATCCGCTCCAACCTCCGTCTCGTCGTCGCCGTGGCCCGTCGCTACCCGCGCGCGGGTCTGCCGCTGCTCGACCTGATCCAGGAGGGGAACGCCGGCCTGGTGCGCGCGGTCGAGAAGTTCGACTACGCCAAGGGCTTCAAGTTCTCCACCTACGCCACCTGGTGGATCCGTCAGGCCATCACCCGCTCGATAGCGGACCAGTCCCGCACGATCCGCCTCCCCGTCCACCTGGTGGAGGAGCTGGGCCGCATCCGCCGGGTCCAGCGCGAGTTCAACCGCGAGCACGGGCGCGACCCGGAGCACGAGGAGATCGCCGCCGAGCTGGACTCCAACACCGAGCGGGTCAGCAACGTCCTGGACTGGGCCCGCGACCCGGTCAGCCTCAACATGCCGGTCGACGACAACGGCGACACGCAGTTCGGCGACCTGCTGGAGGACACCTCCGCGGTCTCGCCCGAGCAGTCCGTGATGTCACTGCTGCGCAGCGAGGAGCTGGAGGAGCTGATCGGCAAGCTCGACAACCGCACCGCCTCCATCATCCGGATGCGTTACGGGATCGAGGACGGCCGTGAGCGGACGCTGACCGAAGTGGGCAAGGAACACGGTCTGACGCGTGAGCGGATTCGCCAGATCGAGAAGCACGCGTTGGTCGAATTGAAGCGAATGGCGCGCGACACGGGCTTTGACGCTGCGGCGTGAGCCAATAACCCGTAATCTCCCCATCAAGCCGGTTCGCACCGGCCCGACGACCGGTCTTCGCACCGGTCCCATGGACCGAGTCCCGGCGCCCACCCCCCCCGGCGTCGGGGCTCGCTCATGTCCGGGGCCGGGTGGCGGGGCGAGGACCGGCTCGAAGGACGGGGCGGGTCCGGGTCCGGTTCTCAGGCCTCGCGTCCGGTGTCGGCCGGAAGGTGCGCCCGGGCGGAAGGTGCGCCCGGGCGGCTCAGCAGATGCGGGTGCGGTGTTCCATCGCGTCGCGGGCCGTCTGCTCGTCGGTGTAGACCTCGCACATGTGTCGGCCGTCCTCGGTCGCCGTGTGCTCGACCTCCCAGAGGCTGGTCTCGCTGCCGTCGAGCAGCAGGAACGCGTGTTCGTAGAGAGTGAACCCGGCGTCGTGGCCGCCCACCCGGAACTGCCGGCCGAAGATCTGGGTGATGTGGTGGGCGAAGGCCGAGCGCAGCAGCCGTGCCGTGGGCCCGCCCGGACGGTCCGGGTTCTCCGCGCGGCGCAGCACCCGGCGGGCGTGGTCGGCGCTGTTGTCGGGGGCGTACGTCCGGGGTGACGGCCCCGCGGGGGCGGCCATCAGCGCGTTCAGCGTGTCCAGGTCGATGGTCGGCGCGTCCTCGGCGAATGCCGGGGCGTCCGTGAACTCGCCGGTGACCCGGGCCGCGGCGACATGGGCGTCCGCCTCGTCGTCGTACAGCTCGTGTTCCCGGGCGGTGGGCGCGTCCCGGCCGCCGCCGTGCACCAGCTCCCAGAGGCTGAGCGCGCTGCCGTCGGTGAGCAGGTAGGTGTGACGGTACGTCTCGCGGTGCAGCTCCGCGCTGTGGTGCGAGGAGTGCAGGGTGCTGCTGTGCGCGAGTGCCGTGCCGAGTCGCTCGACCGTGCTGTCGGGCAGGTCGAAGGAGTTGAGGGCCCGTCGCAGGAGTCGGTCGAGGTGCTGCTCGGTTGTCTCGTACGGATCGCTCAAGGTGCTGTCTCCAGGCCGTTGCCGCATGTGACGTGGTGCGTGCTTAACGTAGTCCCTGGCTCCGACATCGTCGCCGGGGTTGGAAAAAACGTGGGACGGCGGCGGAAAGTTCCCGTCGCGCTCGAAAGTCCTGCCGAACTCCCCGCCGGCCGGGGCGAGTCGGCGTTCCATCCGGATTCGACCCGGTTGGTGGACTTTCATCCGCGGCGTCTCCCGTGTCGACGTACTGTCCTTCCGCGCGTCGGGGGAGCCGGGAGCGGGAGAGCCTGGGTGAGCCCTTCGCCCTGTGCGACACCCCCTCGCCCGCCCCGAGCGGATCGCTTCCGCCCGTGCGGTCTTCGCCTCCCACGGACTGCGCGCGGTCCGAGCCGCCATCGCTGCCCCCCGTACACCCCCCCGTACGCGGGCCGCCCCGCATGGGTCCGTCCTGCGCGGGCCGCCACGCGGGGCGGGCCGTGCGGGGGCCCGCCATGTAGGGGATGCGCTCACCCGGGCGAGGTCTAAAACAGAGTAAAAGCACCCATAAGTACCTACGGTGGTCGAGTGACCGAGCCACCAGAAGCCTCCGCCGTACCGCCCACGCCCGGTGATCCGTCCTCCTCGTCCGGCGTCTCGGCGCGCGTGACCACCGAGGAACCGCCCCCGTCCGGGCCTGGCGGTGCCCTCCGCAGGGCGGCAGCCGCCCTGCCCGGGTCCGTCAACGCGCGGGCGACCATGGTCGGCGCGGCCGTGTCGGTCCTGCTGATCCTCGCGATCGTCCTCGGCAGCAGGCTGCTGCTGAACTTCGACTCCGCCCTGCTGCCCTACGCCGTCGCCAGCGTCTTCCTGGCCTTCGGCGTCGCCTACCGCTACACGGTCTGGATCTCCGCCCCCGGCGCCGCACGCCTCTTCAAGCAGGGCTGGCGCAGCCTCTTCTCCGCCGAGAACTTCCGTCAGGCCCCCACCGCCCTGCCGAAGATGATCGCCACCTACCTCGGCTTCCAGAAGTTCCTCGGCGCCCGCTCGCACGCCCGCTGGGCCGCCCACCAACTGATCTTCTGGGGCTGCATCCTGGCCGCCCTGATCACCTTCCCGCTGACCTGGGGCTGGTTCACCTTCACCTCGGGGTCCGGGTCCGGCCCCGGGTACGAGATGCGGATCTGGGGTTTCAAGATCCTCGGCTTCGACTCGCTGAGCTTCATCGGCTGGGTGATGTTCCACGGCCTGGACCTCGCGGCCGTCCTCGTCATCCCCGGCGCCTCGTACTTCCTCTGGCGCCGCATGAAGGACCGCGGCGCCAGCACCGGACAGCGCTTCGGCTACGACCTGATCCCGCTGATCGCGCTGATCGTCATCTCCGTCACCGGGCTGCTGCTCACCTTCTCGTCGATCTTCCTGCACGGCGGAGGCTACGAGTTCCTCGCCGTCCTCCACATGGTCGCGGTGGTCTTCACCCTCATCTACATCCCGTTCGGGAAGTTCTTCCACATCGTCCAGCGCCCGGCCGCGGTCGGCATGCAGCTGTTCAAGTACACCGCCCGCCAGGGGGACGAGGTCTTCACCTGCCGGCGCTGCGGACAGGACATCGACACCGAGCCCTACGTCGAGAACCTCCGCGGCACCATGCGCGACCTGCGGCTCGACTTCGACGAGTGGGCCGAGTACTGCCCGCGCTGCAAGCGGGTGCTGCGCGGCAGCGCCTACCTCACCCATGTGAAGAAGGGCTTCAAGTGACCGCGGACCCGCGAGCCGCCGACCACGGCTCGGCCGTGCCCCCCGCCCCGTCGGGCGACCGTGCCGCCGTACCCCTCGACCCCTCCCTCGCCCCTCCCGGCACCCGCGCGTTCCGCGACGCCGGAGGCATCCCCGCCGACCAGTGGCATGCCGACCAGGACGGCGAGACGCTCGTCCCCACCCACTGCTGCTTCTGCGGCGTCCAGTGCGGGATGTATCTGCGGGTCGACAAGGGCGGCAAGGTCTTCGGCGTCGAACCCCGCAACCACGACATCAACCGGATGCGGCTCTGCCCCAAGGGCATCAACGCCTACCAGCAGGTCAACCACCCCGACCGGCTCACCGCCCCGCTGATGCGCCGTTCCCGCGACGAGGAGTTCGCCGAGGTCTCCTGGGACGAGGCGCTCGACTTCACCGTCGCCGAGATCCGCCGCATCCAGGAGATGTACGGGAAGGACGCGTTCGGCCTCCTCGGCGGCGCCAGCCTCTTCTCCGAGAAGACCTACCTGGTCGGCAAGTTCGCCCGGGTCGCGCTCAAGACCAAGCACGTCGACTACAACGGCCGTCTCTGCATGGTCAGCGCCGCCGGGGCCAACAAACTCGCCTTCGGCATCGACCGGGCCGGCAACCCCTTCTCCGACATCCTGCTCACCGACTGCCTGCTCATCGCCGGATCCAACGTCGGCGAGTGCTTCCCCGTGCTGACCCAGTACGTCTGGGGAGCCCGGGACCGGGGCGCCTCCCTCATCGTCGTCGACCCGCGCGAGACGGCCGTCGCCCGGACCGCCGACATCCACGTGGCGCTCAAGCCCGGCACCGACTCGGCGTTCTTCAACTCCGTGCTCAGCGTGATCGTCGAGGAGGGGCTCACCGACGAGGCGTACCTCGCCGAGCACACCACCGGCTGGGAGGAGGTGAAGGCCAAGGCGGCCGAGTACCCGCCGTCCCGCGCGGCCGGGATCTGCGGTGTTCCCGCCGAACAGATCGTCCAGGTCGCCCGGACCTTCGCCCGCGCACCCAAGGCCATGGCCTGGCACGCCCGGGGCATCGAGCACCACTCGCAGGGCGTCGAGAACTGCCTCACCGTGATCAACCTCTGCGCCGCGACCGGCCACATCGGCAAGCCCGGCGCCGGATACGGAACCCTCACCGGCCAGGGCAACGGCCAGGGCGGTCGCGAGCACGGTCAGAAGGCCGACCTGCTGCCCGGCGGACGCTCCATCCTCAACGAGGAGCACCGCCGCCAGATCTGTGAGGTCTGGGGCATCGAGGAGTCCGAACTCCCCACCGCCGGAACCTCCATGATGGAGATGGTCTGGCAGATGCAGCGCCGTGAGATCCGCGGCCTGATCGGCATCTGCAACAACCCCTTCGTCTCCCTCCCGAACTACCGGGTGGTCAAGGAGGGGTACGACGCCACCGAGTTCCACGCCCAGTTCGACTTCTTCCTCTCCGAGACCGCCGCCAACGCCCACGTGGTCTTCCCCGTCACCACCTGGGCCGAGGACGACGGCGTGATGGCCAACGCGGAGGCCCGCGTCGTCAAGCACAACAAGGCGCAGGAGCCGCCCCCCGGCGTACGGACCGACACCTGGGTGATGTGCGAACTCGCCCGGCGCCTCGGCGAGGGCGACAAGTTCTCCTTCGCCGGCTCCCGCGAGGTCTTCGACGAACTGCGCCTCGCCTCCCGGGGCACCGTCATCGACTACTACGGCATCACCTACGAACGGCTGGAGGAGACCGGCGGCATCGCCTGGCCCTGCCCCACCACGGACCACCCCGGCACACCCCGCCTCTTCGAGGACGGCCGGACCTACCACGAGGACGGCAAGATCCACCTCCAGGTCGTCGAGTGGCACCTGCCGATGGACCCGTACAGCGACGAGTTCCCGATGTCCCTCACCACCGGGCGCACGGTCGCGCACTTCCTCTCGGGCAACCAGACCCGCCGGCTCGGCGCCCTCGTGGAGCAGACGCCCCGCCCCTGGGCGGAGGTCCACCCGTCCCACGGCTTCCGCACCGGCGAACCCGTCCGGGTCGTCACCCGGCGCGGCAGCGAGGTCTTCCCCGCCCTCGTCACCGAGGCGATCCGGCCCGACACCGTCTTCGTGCCGTACCACTGGCCGGTCCCCACCGCCGCCAACGCCCTCACCATCGACGCGCTCGACCCCCGCTCGAAGATCCCCGAGTACAAGGTGTGCGCCTGCCGCATCGAGCACGCGGCCGAGCTCGACATCGTGCCCTCGCCGCCCGTCGCCCCCGGGCACGTCGCGTACCCGGAGACCCAGGTCTCCCGGACCGACCCGCTGCCCCCCACGTCCCCGCAGGGCCGTGGCACCTCGGAGAGGAGCTGACGCCCCGTGATGGGCAGAACGATCTTCATCGATCCAGGCCGCTGCATCGGCTGCCAGGCATGCGTCTCCGCCTGCCGCGAATGCGACTCGCACCGCGGCAAGTCGATGATCCACCTCGACTACACCGACGAGGGACAGAGCGTCGCCTCCCTCCCCACCGTCTGCATGCACTGTGAGGACCCCGTCGCCCCGTGCGCCGAGGTCTGCCCCGCCGACGCCATCCTCGTGACGGCCGACGGCGTGGTGCAGCAGGCCGACACCACCCGCTGCATCGGCTGCGCCAACTGCGTCAACGCCTGCCCCTTCGGCGTACCCAAGATCGACCTCGAAGCCAAGCTCCAGCTGAAGTGCAACCTCTGCTACGACCGCACCGCCTACGGCCTCGCCCCCATGTGCGCCACCGTCTGCCCCACCGGAGCCCTCTTCTACGGAACCGTCGAGGAGCTCCAGGCGGAGCGCCCCGGGGTCCAGGTCGCCGACACCTTCGTCTTCGGGTCGACCGAGGTACGAACCGGGGTCGCCATGGTCGTCCCCGCGGACAAGGTCCAGTGGCCCGTACCCGGCGGGCTGCCCGTCGTCGAGATCAACGGTAAGGACGTCCGCCGATGAGCGTCACCGAACAGCCCCCGGGCAACGAGCGGCCCCCCGGGAACGACCCCCGCGAGGCCCTGCACGACCGGATCTCCGCCGACGCCCTCACCACCCGCCGCGACTACCTCCGGATCGTCACCACCGTCTCCGGTGGGCTGGCCGTCGGCGGCATCGGGGTGGCAGCCGGCATCCTGCACCGCCACGGCGACACCGACGACGGCAAGCCGGCACAGCCCAAGATGATCGCCTCCCGGCTGCTCCCCGGTGAGTCCCTCGCCTTCCGCTACCCGGGCGAAGAGGATCGCGCGGTGGCCGTACGGCTCGACGACGGCACCCTCGTCGGCTACTCCGCGATCTGCACCCACCTCGCCTGCGCCGTGCTGTGGCGGAAGGACCGGGGTACCGAGGGCGAGCTGTACTGCCCCTGCCACGAGGGCGTCTTCGACGCGCGCACCGGCGAGGTTACCGCCGGTCCGCCGCCGCGTGGGCTCCCCAAGGTGGTCATCTCCGAAGAGACCGACGGCAGCGTCTGGGCGATCGGCACGACCCGGTCCGGCGAGTCCATCGAGGAAGGCGTCTGCCGCCAGCTCCAGGAGACCAACCCCGGCCTCGCCGGCCGCCTCGGCTGCCCCGGCACGGCCGACGGCGTCGAAGCACCTGGCCGCAGCGGGAACGGGAGCGCCGAGGAACCGGAACGCACCGGAACGGCATCCGCGCACCGCATCGGTGACACGAAGGCACGTGACATGAAGGCCCGTGACATGAAGCCGCGTGACATGAAGCCGCGTGACACGAAGACCTCTGACGCGAAGACCACTGACGCGAAGGCAGGTGGCCGGGCGTGACCGAGGAACAGCCGCCGCCCGAGGGCCCGGCATACCCGGAGTACCACCCGGGGAGTGCCCGGCCCGAACTGAACCGGCCCGTCAAGGAGCGCTATCCGCAGATCCGGCCCACCAGCGGCTACGGCGACCCCCGGGTCCGGCACACCGGACCGGGCCCGGGGGCCGGCACCGACCAGGAGCCGGAGCGGTCCGCCAAGCTGACCGCCCGCCTGGTGCTGGCGATGACCGTGGTCGTCGGCCAGCTCTGGGGCCTGCTGGTGATCGTCGACGAGTGGATGGAGGGCAACACCGGAACCGCCTGGTGGGGTGCCGGCTTCCTCTGCCTGTCGTTCCTGGCGGTCCTCGGGCTCTGGTGGCTGGACCCGAAGGACCGCTGACCGGGCCGCCGGGGCCGGTGCTCCCGCCGCCGTACCCTGGAGGCATGAGCACCGTCCCCGCCCCCGGAACCAGCGAGCCGCAGCCGGAGAACCCGGAGAACCCGGAGAACCCGGAGAGCCCGGAGCGGCCCGAGTCGGCGCGGCCGAAGCCGGAGCAGGCCAAGCCGCGGCCGAAGCTGGACTTCGGCGATCCGCTGGACCAGCAGTCGTCCGACGACACGGACCAGGGCTGGGGAGGACGGCCTTCGGCCGGTGGCGGTGCCGCCGACCTCGCCCGCTTCCTGGACGAGAAGCCCCCGCACCACATCTGAGCCACCGGCCCGGCGAAGTCCCGGGCCGCGCGGGGGCCGTGGCCCCGGGCCGCACGGCCGTGGCCGCGTCGTCACGCATCGGACACCGCCACCAGCAGCTCGCCCGTCGCATGGGCGCCGGCCAGCGCCACCGCCGTCTCGCGGGTCACCGACAGCATCACCAACGCGCCACCGTCCGGATCTCGCGCGCCCGGATCTGCCCAGCCCGGCTCTCCCGCACCAGCGGGCGGCCGGTCGGCCCGCGCCGTGTCCGGTCCGGGTGTGCCCGGGACGCGGCGGACCCGGACAGCGCGTGCCACCACCCGCGCACCGTCCCCGGACGCCGGAGCGGAGATCACGTCCACCCGGTCGCCGGGGCGCAGCAGCCGCACCGTCGCCGCGTCCGCGATCCGCACCGGCGCGGACACCAGGCGCACCGGTGGGCGCGCCCGCTCCGGGCCCGGTACGCCCGCCGCCCTGCCCACCGCGGCACCCAGCCCCGACGCGGCGAGAGCGGCTGCCGCCAGCGCGAAACCCGCCGCCAGGGCGCGCTGCCGGCCGTACAGCGCGCGCCGCAGACGCAGAGTGCCGCCACCGCTCCGCACCCGCAGCGGCGGGAAGTCGGGGACCGCGCACCGGGGCGGTACGGGCGACGGGAGGCGGGCGGTTCCGCCGGGACGTGCCCACCCGGGTGCGGGCTTGCCGGGGGCGGTCCGGGCGGCCCGGGCGGTCGGGGCGGGCCCGGCGTCCGCGTACGGGGCCGAGGGGCCGGCGGGCGGACGGGTCGTGGTGTTCGGGAACATGGCGCCACCTGAGGTGTGTGCGGAAGGCCCGCCGGACGTCCCGGTCGGGCCCCCTCACCCTCTCCCGTGCACGCGGATCCCGCTGGGGCCTGTGGACCGTCCACCGGTTGTGGAAAACTCCGCCACCCGCAGGGGTGAAACAGGCCCGCGCCCCCGCAGCGGGCCCGACACGGCAGGCCTCCACAACGCGCCCCGGGTCCCACTCGACGCAGAGCCCGCGCCCCGCACTACGGCAGCGCGATCCCCGTGTCGAGACCGTCCAGCAGCGCGATCCCCGTGTCGAGACCGTCCAGCGCGCGGGTGCACACGCAGTCGCGGCTCTCCTCCGAGGGCAGCAGGGCCACCGCGTCGAAGAGCACCGAGCGCAGCCGGTCCACGTTCTCTGCGAACACCCGGAGCACCTCCTCGTGGGACACGCCCTCGCCCGCCTCGGCCCCCGCGTCCAGGTCTGTGACCAGAGTCATCGTTGAGTAGCAGAGGCCCAGCTCACGGGCGAGCACCGCCTCGGGGTGGCCCGTCATGCCCACCACCGACCAGCCCATCGCCGCGTGCCAGCGCGATTCCGCGCGGGTCGAGAAGCGCGGCCCCTCGACCACCACCAGCGTCCCGCCGTCCACCGCGTCCCAGTCCTGCCCACGTGCCGCGGCGAGCGCGGCGGCGCGCCCCCGGGGGCAGTACGGGTCGGCGAATCCGAGGTGCACCACGTTCGGCACCGTGCCGTCGGGCAGCGGTTCGCCGTCGTAGTAGGTCTGGGCGCGCGCCTTGGTGCGGTCGACCAGCTGGTCCGGGACGAGCAGGGTGCCAGGGCCGTACTCGGGCCGCAGACCGCCGACCGCGCACGGGCCGAGCACCTGGCTCACGCCGAGGGAACGCAGCGCCCAGAGGTTGGCGCGGTAGTTGATGCGGTGCGGCGGAAGGTGGTGGCCGCGACCGTGCCGGGGCAGGAAGGCGACCCGGCGGCCGGCGATCTCGCCGAGGAACACGGAGTCGCTGGGGTCCCCGTACGGGGTCTTCACCCGCACCTCGGTGACGTCGTCCAGGAAGGAGTAGAACCCTGAGCCCCCGATGACGCCGATCTCCGCGCCGGGCCCCGAGGCCGCACCCGTCACCGCCGCGGCGGTCGAATCCGTACCCGTACCAGCGCTCATGACGTCCCCCCGGCCCGGCGCGTACCCGCGTCCGTGATCGTGCCTGCGTTCACCATGCGGTCAGGCTAAGGGCTTGGGGGGAAGCAACACCTCGATTCGCCCAAGCCCTTGGCGGGGGACAGCACGAGGACTCCGCCGAGGTGATCGGCGGAGTCCCGGTAAAGCTGTGCGTGGTGGAGCTGTGTGGTGCTGCCTGCCTCAGGCGGCCGAGCCACTCGACGAGGCCGAGGAGGACGACGAACCGGCCGACGACGAGGCCGAGGCGGTGGAAGCCGACGACGAAGACGAAGCCGAGGACGACGAAGACGAGCCCGAGTCGGAGCTCGACGACGACTTCGAAGCGGATTCGGACGACTTGGTGGACGACGAAGCAGGCGTGCTGCTCGACGACGATCCACGGCTGTCGTTCCGGTAGAAACCGGAACCCTTGAAGACGATGCCGACCGCGGAGAACACCTTCTTGAGGCGTCCATCGCAGTTCGGGCACACGGTCAAGGCGTCATCGGTGAACTTCTGCACCGCCTCAAGGCCTTCGCCACATTCGGTGCACTGGTACTGATAGGTCGGCACTTGCTCCTCCTGGCACTCTCACTCAGTGAGTGCTAACGACGTTCCATACTGACCTATTCCGTGGAATCAGTCCACCGTGACCGGCTCCCGGTGACCGATCCCACGTGCCACGGCCCGTCCGGACGCGGCCGGCAGAAGCCGCGAACGCAGGGCCAGCAGGGTCGCCAGCGCGACCACCGTGGCCACCAGCGGGACGACGAATCCACTGCTCGCGCCTCGCTCGTCGGCCAGCCGGCCGGCCACCGTGACGGCCGCCGCCTGCCCCAGGGCCACCGAGCCGGTCAGCCAGGTGAACGCCTCGGTCCGGGCGGAGGCCGGGGCCAACGCGTCGACCAGGGTGTACCCGCTGATCAGCGCGGGCGCGATGGAGAGCCCGACCAGGAAGCCGAGCCCGGCCATCAGCGGCGCGGAGTGCACCGCCCAGAGCGCGGACGCGGTCAGGGTCAGTGCGGCGTACCCGACGATCAGCCTGCGGCGGGGGCCGCGCTTCCACGCGACCGCGCCGCAGACGATCCCGGCCAGCATGTTGCCGGAGGCGAAGACCCCGTACAGCAGGCCGTTCACGCCGGGGTGGCCGATCTCCTCGGCGAACGCGGTCAGCGAGACCTGCAGGCCGCCGAAGACCGCGCCGATGCCCAGGAACGTGATCGCCAGCACCCGGACACCGGGGACGGCCAGGGCGGAGGTACGCGGCGCGGAGCCGGTGGCGGGGGAGTGCGGGGCGGGCTCGGTGGAGCGCCGCGCCGCGAAGAGCGCCCCGCCGATCAGGGTCAGCGTCGCCTCGGTGACCAGCCCGGCCGCCGGGTGCACGCCGGTGCAGAGCGCGGTGGTGAGCACCGGCCCCAGAACGAAAGTGAACTCGTCGGTCACCGACTCGAACGCGGCGGCGGTCGCCATCAGCGGGGAGGCCGGGCGGCCGGGCGCGGCCCCCAGCAGCGCCGCCCAGCGGGCGCGCACCATGGGGCCGATCTGCGGGATCGCGGCACCGGTCGGTACGGCGGCGGCGAAGAGCGCCCACAGGGGCGCGTGCGCCAGCGCGAGCGCCGTCAGCGCGCCGACCGACACCGTGTGCACCAGTACGCCGGGCAGCAGCACGGTCCGCTGCCCGAACCGGTCCGCCAGCCGGCCGCTCTGCGGCGCGAACAGGGCCATCGAGACACCGGAGACCGCCGCGACGGCGCCCGCGCTGCCGTAGGAGCCGGTGGTGTGCTGGACGAGCAGGACGATGCCGATGGTCAGCATCGCGAAGGGCTGCCGGGCGGCGAAGCCCGGGAGCAGGAAGGTCCACGCACCGGGGGTGCGCAGCAGTTGCCCGTATCCGGGCCGGACGGGGACCGTGGACGCCACGGCCGTGCCTTTCTGCCGCCTGGTGGCACCGCGCCCGGGACGCCGTCGAGGCGTACGGGGGCTGCCGAGAGCTGTCCTCTTCGCGCGGAACTGCGGTAGATGCCGGGCGTCCCGCTCAAGGGGTGCGGAGGAGCGACGCCACGACCGCCATACGGTCGCGCCAGCTCTGCGTCAGACAGAGTCGGTCGATCAGATCGGGTTCATGTTACAGCCGGAAGTCGAGGCGGCCGGGGCGGCGGGGAGGCGGTACGGGAGTGCGGGCGGGCGTACGCCCCGTGCAACGGCCGGTACGGCGCACGCCCCGGGGCGTGCGGCCACACCGGACCACGGCCCGGTCGTATACGGCTTGGTGCGGCCCGTTCGTACACGACCGGGCCGTCAGCGTCGGGCGGTCGGCCCCTCCGAGCGGTCGCCCGTCCCCGGCCGGTCCCCGCCTCCGTGGAGACCCGGGCGCTCGGGGTTCTCGATGCGCTCCGGGTGCTCCGGCTTCTCCCCGTCCCGCGCGGGCGCACCCTTCGACGAGGCCCGCCCGCCCTGCCCGGAGGCCCGCCCGTCCTGCCCGGAGGCCCGCCCGTCATGCCCGGAGGCCCGCCCGTCCTGCCCCGCGGCCCGCCCGTCCGGCTTCGGCCGCCCCGCCTTCTCCATGCGCGGGCCGTCCTCCCGCCGCCCGTCCTGCCTTCCGCCGGAGTGTGACGCGGGCGGGTTCGCGGACGCGGTTCGGAGCAGAGCCGGAGGCGGGGCCGGGGGGCGGATCCCG
>NZ_JBSFVR010000153.1:0-16903 GCF_053592415.1 Streptomyces sp. NPDC002690
TGCACATCGGGCGGGCGGCGCCCGGCACGGCACCTCGCGGCGTTGTCGGACCGCCCGTGTACATCCAGTACACGGGCGGTCCTCCGCCTTGCGAGGCACCGCACCGGACACCGTCCGCAGATCCGACGCGAACGGTCGGACACGGCCTAGCGTGGCGCCCATGCGCGTACTCGTCACAGGCGGAGCAGGGTTCATCGGATCGCACATCACCACGGCGCTGGTCGCGGCCGGCCACGAGGTGGTGGTGCTCGACGCGCTGCTGCCCTCGGCCCATCCCGGGGGAACGGCTCCGGAAGGGCCGTACGAGCGGCTGGTCGTCGCGGACGTACGGGACCCCTCGGCCGTGGCCGGGGCGCTGGCGGGGGTGGACGCGGTCTGCCATCAGGCGGCGATGGTCGGACTGGGCAAGGACTTCGCCGACGCACCGCTCTACGTCGGCTGCAACGACCTGGGCACCGCGGTGCTGCTCGCCCGGATGGCGGCGGCCGGGGTCCGGGATCTGGTGCTGGCCGGTTCGATGGTCGTGTACGGCGAGGGGAAGTACGACTGCCTGCGCCACGGCCCCGTCCGGCCTGGTCCGCGCGCCCGGCAGGATCTGGAGGCGGGCCGCTTCGAGCCCCGCTGTCCGTCCTGCGGTGCGGACCTCGTGCCCGGACTGGTCCCCGAGGACGCCCCGGCGGACCCCCGGAACGTCTACGCCGCCAGCAAGCTCGCCCAGGAGCACCTGGCCGCCGCGTGGGCGCGCGCGACGGACGGCCGGGCGGTGTCGCTCCGGTACCACAACGTGTACGGGCCGGGGATGCCGCGCGACACGCCGTACGCCGGGGTCGCCTCGCTGTTCCGGTCCGCGCTGGCACGCGGTGAGGCCCCCCGGGTCTTCGAGGACGGCGGGCAGCGACGCGATTTCGTGCACGTGACCGATGTCGCCGCAGCGGCTGTGGCCGCGCTCACCACGCTCCCGCAGCGGGCGCCGGGGGCCCTCACCGCGTACAACACCGGCAGCGGGGAGCCGCACACCATCGGGGAGATGGCGGCGGCGCTCGCCTCCGCGTACGGCGGCCCACGGCCGGTCGTCACCGGGGAGTTCCGGCTCGGGGACGTCCGCCACGTGACGGCGGACTCCCGGCGGCTGCGCGCCGAACTGGGCTGGCTGCCGCGCGTGGGGTTCGCCGACGGTATGCGGGAGTTCGCCTCCGCACCACAGCGGGGAGGGGCGTCCGCGCCCCCGGACGGCGCCCGTCTCGCGGACGTCTGACGGAGGGACAGGGTGGTGCGGGGCGCCCGGTAGGGACGGCCACCCGATCGACGTCACCGTTTCGCGGAGCCCATTTGCAGGCAAATGCCCGATCCGTCTTCATAGGGTGAGCCGGGTGACCGACACCTCGACCACCGATTCCTCCCCCACCCCCTTCCTCGTCGACGTGGTGCTGCCCTGCCTGGACGAAGCCGCCGCCCTCCCCCGGGTGCTGGCCCGCATCCCCGCCGGCTGGCGCGCGATCGTCGTCGACAACGGTTCGACCGACGGCTCGGCGGAGGTGGCGCGTTCGCTGGGCGCCACCGTCGTGCATGAGCCCCGACGCGGTTTCGGGTCCGCCTGCCACGCTGGACTCGCCGCCGCCGAGGCGGAGTTCGTCTGCTTCTGCGACTGCGACGACTCGCTGGACCCCGGCCTGCTGCCCTCGTTCGTCCGGCGGGTGGCCTCGGGCGACTGCGACCTCGTGCTGGGGCGCCGCCGCCCCGAGGGGCGCGGCGCCTGGCCGTTGCACGCCCGGGTCGCCAACCTCGCGCTCGCCGTGATGCTGCGGCGCCGCACGGGTCTGCGGCTGCGGGACCTCGGCCCGCTGCGCGCGGGACGCCGGACGGACCTGCTGGCCCTCGACCTCACCGACCGCCGCAGCGGATACCCGCTCCAGATGGTGGTGCGGGCCTCCGACTCGGGGCTCAGGATCGCCGAGGCCGATGTCCCCTACCGCCCCCGTACCGGCAGGTCCAAGGTCACCGGGACCTGGCGGGGCACCTGGCACGCGGTGCTCGACATGCGGGCGGTGCTGCGGGAACCGCCGATCGCGCGCACCGCCGTACGGACGGAGTCCTGTCGATGAACCCGTCCGTACCGGCCGCCCCCGGCACCCCGCTCCCCTCCGGCCCCACCACGCTGCTGGTCATCGCGAAGGAACCGGTTCCCGGTCGCGTCAAGACCAGGCTCACCCCGACGTTCAGCCCCGAGGAGGCGGCGGAACTCGCCGCCGCGTCCCTCTCGGACACCCTGCTGACCGTGCTCTCCCTGCCGGCCGCACGCCGGGTCCTCGTCCTGGAGGGCGGGCCCGGCCCCTGGCTGCCCCCGGGCATCGACATCGTGCCGCAGTGCTCCGGCACGCTGGACGAACGGCTCGCGGCGGCGTTCGCGAGCTGCGCCGGGCCGGCGCTCCTCATCGGCATGGACACCCCGCAGGTCGCACCCGCCCACCTGGCGCCCGCGCTGGCGCCGGACGGGTGGGAACGGTGCGACGCCTGGTTCGGCGAGGCCGAGGACGGCGGTTTCTGGGCCCTCGGGCTCGCCTCCCCCGACCCCGGGCTCCTGCGTGGCGTGCCCATGTCCGTACCCGAGACGGGCGCGGTGCAGCGCGCCCGTCTGCTGGGGGCCGGGCTGACGGTGCGTGAGCTGCCGCGCCTGCGCGACGTGGACACCGCCGAGGACGCGGTACGGGTCGCCGGCCTCGCGCCGCACGGGCGGTTCGCCGCGACCCTGGACCGGCTGAACCGGGCAGCGGCCGGATGAGCACCTCCCAGGCCGCGAGCAACGTCTCCTGGGCCGCCGACCCGTACGCGAACGCACTCCGCTCCGGCCGCGGACCGCTCTTCCTGCGCCGGACGGACGGCCTGCTGATGGAACTGGACGTGGAGCGCTGGTGTCTGGGCGCCGACGACGCCGACCTGTCGGCCCTGCGCCGCTGCGAGGGCCCGGTGCTCGACATCGGCTGCGGGCCGGGCCGGCTGGTGGCGGCGCTGAGCCGGCGCGGGCACCGGGCGCTCGGTATCGACGTGAGCGAGGCCGCCGTGGCCCGTACCCGCGGTCTCGGCGGATGGGCCCTGCGGCGCAGTGTGTTCGACCCGCTGCCGGGCGAGGGCCGGTGGGGCACGGTGCTGCTGGCGGACGGCAACATCGGGATCGGCGGGGACCCGTCCGTGCTCCTGGAGCGGGTGGCGGCGCTGCTCGCCCCGGGCGGCCTCCTCGTCGTGGAGACGCACCCGCACGACCTGGACGAACGGTCCGAGGTCCATCTCCACGACGGGAGTACCGGCTCCGGGCGCCCGGACCCCCCGGAGCCGTTCCCGTGGGCCCGGCTGGGGACCCCCGCCCTGCTGCGCCACGCCCGTCCGCAGGGCTGGCGGGTGGTCGATCAGTGGGAGTCCGACGGGCGGCCCTTCGTCTCCCTGCGCCGCCGTGGCGCCCGGCCGCTCCGGCGTACGGCGGACAGGACGAACCAGAGCGCCGAGACGGCGAAGAGCACCCCGGTGACGAGGAGCCAGTTGCCGAGGAAGACGTCGACGGAGAGCCCGGTGTAACGGTCGTAACGCTCGGAGAGCCGTGCGATCAGCGGGAACTGGACCAGCAGGAGCAGCAGGGAGAGATATGCCGGTACGCGTACGAAGTTGACCGCGCGGCGCCGGACGGCGCCCGCGCCCGGCCGCGCCCCCAGCGCCTCGCGCAGGGCGCGGTCGGCCGTCGAGTACACCGGCAGCAGGACGAGATCGTGCACCACCGCCGCGCCGGCGAACCAGAGCACGATCCGCAGGGTCTGGCCGTGCAGGAGCCGGACCCCGGCGTACCCGGTCAGGGCGAAGGTCGCGGCCAGGAGCAGCAGGTGCAGCGGCCCTTCGCCGTAGGCGCGCCGGAACAGCCCGGCGGGGCCCGTACGCGCCGCCGTGCTCCCTCGCCCGTCCGTGCCCGCCCCCGCATCCGGGTCGTGCTCGCCGCCGGTCACAGCGCACCGAAGGTCAGGGCGCCGACCCACTTGGTGTTCATGACGCCGGGGGCGGCCGGCACGATGATCCGCGCCGGGTAGCCGTGGTCAGCCGACAGGGGCACGCCGTTGACCTCCAGGGCGAGCAGTGAGCGGCCGTCGCGCACCTGGTTGTCGCGCAGGGCGGCCTCGCGGAAGGAGCCGGCGCGCTGTACGGACTCCACCAGCACCCCCGGGGGCCGGTCCGGAAAGCCGGCGATCGCCGCCAGGTCCCGTAGCCGCACCCCGCGCCACCACTGGTCGGAGGTGGACCAGCCCTCCACGCAGGCGATGGGGAGCGCCGCGCTGTGCTGGTCCATCGCGAGGAGTTCGGCCCGGGTGAGGCGGAAGGTGCCGGCCGGTCCGCGTACGGTCAGGCGCCAGGCCGGTCCGACGTCGGCGGGGCGGATGTGCACGGAGGCGGCGGTCTTGTTGATCTGGAAGCCGGCGGGCCCGCCGCCCGGGTCCTCGACCCCGTGCGCGGTGAGCAGTGCGGTGGGGCGGAGCACGTCGAAGCTGCGCCCGGCCGTGGTGGCGAAGAGGACCAGCGACCCGGCACCCACCATGGCGAACGCGCCGCGCCGGGAGAGCGTCGGCGGGGCGGGGGCCGGTGCGGCCAGGGTGTCCTTCTCCCCCGCCGGAATCCCGTTACGCAGGACGCGTACCGCTTGGGGGAGCTTGAGGGCGGTGTGGCTGAGGAAGCCGGCCAGGAAGACCCACGCCCCGTAGAAGTGCAGCCGGTAGAAGGAGCCGGGGAAGACGTACTCCAGCTGGATGTTGAGGAGCCCGGTGACGAACTGGAAGAGCGCGCCGCCGACCAGCAGCACGACGGAGAGCCGTTCCAGCGCGTGTGCCACGGAGCGGACCGGCGGAAGCGTGAAGAGCCGGGGGATCACCGACCAGAGCTTGGCGAGGAGCACGGGGACCAGCACGGTGCCGAGGGTGACGTGGACTCCCTGCGTGAGCCGGTAGAGCCAGTGCGGGCCTGTCGGCCAGGCGAACAGGTAGAAGCCGAGCAGCCCCTTGTCCGGTGTCTTGTCGTTGACGGCCGCCAGATCCGGGTTGTACGCGGCGTACGAGAGGAGCCCGGTGACCGCCACCAGGGTCAGCCCGACGAGGAGGACGACGCCGAGCACGGCGGTGAACCGCGCTCCCCGCAGGGGGCTGCGCCAGAAGTCGGGCCGGGTGGGTCCGGGCAGGGTACGGAGGCGTCTCACGAGGTCACCCATGGTGCGACGGTAGGCCGCAGCCTCCCCGGGGCCTGGGACGCGCCTGACGGCGTGCGGGCCGGGTCACTCCGTCGAGTGGCCCGAATGCCCCGGAATGCGTGCGGCGGCCCGGTCGGCGGCGGGAAACGTCCGCCCGCGGCTTAGCGTGCCGGGGTGAGGACCGAGGAGCGCGCCGGGCGCGCCGGAGGAACGGAAGTCCCGGGCCGGCCGGGTGCGGTGGACCGCGCGGGACGCCGTGACCTGATCGCCGCCGCCTGCGGGGTGGCGCTGATCGCGGTGGCGGCGCTCGTCGGCTGGGCGGTGAACGGCGACGGCGGCCTGTACGCGGGGTGGCCGCCTCTGATCGCGTCGTGGGACCCACACCTCGGGCCCGGTACCCCGGCGGCGCTCGCACTGGCGGTGCTCGCGGTCGCCCTCGGCCCCCGGGTGGCCGGGAGGACGCGGTGGCGCGGGCTGCTCGCCCTCTCCTGGGCGGTCTCGGCGGCGTGGATCTTCTCGCTCGCGATGGTCGACGGCTGGCGGAGCGGGTTCGCCCTCAAGCTGACCAGCCGTCACGAGTACCTCGCGGGAGTCGCCGGGTTCCACGACATCGGCGCCGCCCTGCGCACCTTCGAGGACCACATCGTGATGGGCCGGCCGGGGAACTGGCCCACCCATGTGGCCGGGCATCCGCCGGGTGCCACCCTGCCGTTCGTGCTCCTGGACCGGATCGGTCTCGGCGGGGCCGTGTGGGCGGCGGTCTGCTGCGTCGTCCTCGCGGCGACCGCCGCCGCCGCCGCTCTGGTCACCCTGCGGGTGCTGGTCGGTGAGGAGTTCGCGCGCAAGGCCGCGCCGTTCCTCGTCCTCGCGCCGGGGGCGATCTGGGCGGGGGTCTCGGCCGATGCCGCCTTCGCGGCGGTCGTCGGCTGGTCGATGGCGCTGCTCGCGGTGTCGGCGACCCGCGCGACCCGTCTGCCGGGAGCGGCGGCGGCCGGGGCGGGCCTGCTGTTCGGGCTGGCCTGTTACCTGAGTTACGGGCTTCCGCTGACGGTCGTGCTGCTGGCGGCCGTCCTGGTACTCGCCCGCACGGTCCGCCCGTTGCCCGCGTTCGCGGCCGGATCGCTGGTGGTGCCCGTCCTGTTCACCCTGGCGGGGTTCCACTGGTGGGACGCGTATCCGCTGCTGGTGGAACGGTACAACCAGGGGGTGGGCGGCAAGCGGCCGTACGGCTACTGGGTCTGGGCCAACCTCGCCACCGTCACCGTCTCGGCCGGACTGGCCACGGTGGCCGGACTGCGCAGGTCGGCGGTCGCGGCGCCCGGTGCCGTACGGGCGCTTTGGACCGGCCTGCCGCTCGCCGGGGCGCAGCGGCTCGCGGTGCTCACCCTGGCGGCGGCGCTGGCCGTCGTGGCGGCCGATCTGTCGGGGATGAGCAAGGCGGAGACGGAACGCATCTGGCTGCCGTTCGTGCTCTGGCTGCTGCCCGCCGCCGCCGCGCTGCCCGACGGCCACCGGCGCGGCTGGCTCGGCGCCCAGGTGGTGCTGGCCCTCTTGGTCAACCACCTTCTGCGGACAAGTTGGTGACGTGACGTCAGGGGCGCGGACCCAGCCACTGGACGGCGGCGGTCAGCGTCACTTCGATGCCGTCGTCGCTCCAGGAACAGACTTCCAGCCACGACAGGTAGCCGGCCTCCGCGAAGGCCAGGACCTCGCCGACGCATTCACCGGACGCGGCGAAGAGCTGCGCTTCTGCCGCCACGACAGTGCCGGGGCCCGTGGGGGCGGACTCCACCCCGGCGGGGTCGAGTGCGAAGTAGGCGGTACCGCATCCGCAGGTGCAGCGGGATGTCACCGCGAGGTGGGGTACGTGCCCGCGGAGCACGGCATGGACGGGGTCGTCGGGGTTCAGGATCAGGTCGAGGGCATCGGCCACGTCCGGGGGCAGGACCCCGGGCGTTCCGCTCGTTTCCGTCACCCCGCAGGCTTCCATCCCAGTGCCGGTCCGAGGACGTTCGCCAGGTCATGGAGGATCTGGACGTAGTCCTCGTGCGCGAAGCTGAACGGCAGCGCGAACGCGACCTCGTCGACCTCCCGGAACGCGGCGTGGGCGTGGAGTTGTTCGGCGAGCTGCTCCGAGGTGCCGACCAGGTCGGGGGCGAACATCATGCGCGCGGGCCCCTGCGGGGCGGTGGTGCGGGGCGCCCGGCTGCGGGCGTACTCCTCGTAGGTGGCGCGCTGGGCGGGGGTGGCGGAGTCGGTGGGGATGACCACGAGTCCCTGCGAGACACGGGCGGCGTCTCCGTCGGGGTGGTGCGCGCGGAAGGTCCGGATGTGGGAGAGCTGGATCTCGGCGAAGTCCGGTGTCCCGGCGTCGTCCTCCGCCTTCACCACGCTGCTCGTCAGCAGGTTCATCCCGTTCTCGCCCGCCCACCGGGCGGAGCGCAGGCTCCCGGCGCCGTACCACATGCGCTCGCGCAGGCCCGGGGAGTGCGGTTCCACACGGTCGGAGAAGACCTCGATCCCCTCGGTGCCGCTGAAGGCGGTGACCCGCCCGCCGTCCACGAAATCGAGTAGCCGACGTACCCGGTCGTGGCCGAAGTCCTCGTCGGCGGCCGTGTCCGGGTAGAGCGCGTCCTTGACCCGGTCGAAGTGCATGGGCGGGCCCACGCTGACGCCCGGCTCCAGGCGGCCCCCGGAGAGGACGTCCACGGTCGCCAGGTCCTCGGCGAGGCGGAGCGGGTTCTCCCAGCCGAGCGGGACGACGGCGGTACCGAGGTGGATGCGGCTGGTGCGCTGGGTGGCCGCCGCGAGGACGGCCATCGGTGAGGAGATGCCGTACTGGAGGTGGCGGTGCCTCACCCAGGCGCTGTCGAAGCCGAGTCGCTCGCCCAGTTCGATGATCCGCAGGGTCGACTCGTGGCCGGGGCGCGGGTCGGCGCCGTCGAAGAGGCCGATCGTGAGGAACCCGAGCTTGCGCAGCGGCTTCGAGGTGGGCGGCACGAGTACCTCCGTCGTCGTCACGGGTTCCCGCCAGGGGGCGGAGCCGTGCCCATTCTGGCAGGCGGGGCGGGTCGGAAGGTGGCGGCGGTGTTGCGGGATCGGCCCCGGCCGGTGTGCGGGTCCGCCCCGGCCGACGGACGGGATCGCCCCGCGGCCCCGCGCGCTCACGCACTGTCGCCAGGGGCTTTCCTGCCTTCCGAGGCTAAACGACAGGTGTTGATTAATACCGGTGGCGGGGGTACGTTGCGTGCATGAGTCACCCAAAGGCGGATATGACCGATATTCGCGTCCTGCGCAGCAGGCGCAAGCTGCAGGACTCCGTTCTGCGGCTGGCGGCCGCGCAGCCCATCGAATCGGTGTCGGTCGCGGACGTGACACGTGCCGCCGGGCTCAACCGCACCACCTTCTACAACCACGCGAGCAGCCCGGCTGACGCCCTGGAGCAGGCGCTCTTCGGTGATCTCGACGCGATGCGGCGGGTCCTCACCGAGAACGCCGCAGACCGTACCGTGCCGCTCGACCGGGTGTGGGAGGAGATCACGCGGGACTTCCTCGGCTGGTTCGAGCGGTACGAGGACATCTTCACCACGGGACTGCTCGACGGGCGGAGTCCCGTCCTGACCCGTCTGCTGAGCCACCACTTCACGGCCTCGATCGTCTCCCTGCTCGACACTCGGCCCTCGCTCGTACCGGCCGGTCTCGCCCGGGACGAACTCGCGCTCGCCGCGTACGGCCGCTTCGTGGGGTTCGGCATCATCGGCGTGCTCCAGACATGGCTGGAGTCCGCCCCACCACGTGATCCGGACACCCTCGCCCGGATCCTCTTCAGCGTCCTGCCGGTGTGGATGACCCACCCGTCGGACGTGCGCCATCCATAGAAAGAAGCACCGACATCATGAAGGCATCAGTCGTCAGCGGACTCGGCCAGGGATTCAAGGTCAGGGAAGTCGACATCGCGGACCCGATCGGCCGCGAGGTGCTCATCGACGTGAAGGCGTCCGGCCTGTGCCACTCGGACCTCAGCGTCGCCACCTTCATCGAGGGCTACACCTTCCCGGCCGTGCTCGGTCACGAGCTGGCCGGTGTCGTCTCCGCGGTGGGCCCGGAGGTCACCGAGTTCTCCGTGGGTGACCACGTGGTCGGCTCGCTCATCCAGTTCTGCGGCAAGTGCTCGGCCTGCCTCTCCGGTCGTACGTACCTCTGCGCCAACCCGGCCGCCACCGAGCGCGACGCCTCCCGGCCGCCGCGTCTGACGATGGACGGCAAGCCGGTCACCCAGTTCTCCGCGCTCAGCGGCTTCGCCCAGCAGGCCTTGGTGCACGAGAACCAGCTGGCCGTCGTCCCGGACGAGATGCCGTGGGCCCAGGCCGCGCTGATCGGCTGCGGCGTGCTCACGGGCGCCGGGGCCGTCATCAACTCCGGCGCGGTCCAGGCGGGCGACAGCGTCGTCATCATGGGCGCCGGCGGCGTCGGCCTCAACGGTGTCAACGGCGCGGTGATCGCCGGTGCCTCGACGATCATCGTCACCGACGTCGAGGACGCGAAGCTGGAGCGCGCCCGCGAGTTCGGCGCGACCCACACCATCAACTCCCGTACGACCGACCCCGTCGCCGAGGTCCGGAAGATCACCGGCGGCGGCGCCGACCACGTCTTCGACTTCGTCGGCATCCGCCCGGTGACCGCGCAGGGCCTGGAGATGCTCGGCAAGGGCGGTGGCCTGTACCTCATCGGCGTGGGCGACAACGAGGCCGGCGTCGACTTCGGCTCCATGGCCGCGGTGATGGACCAGAAGCACGTGCACGGCGTCTACATGGGGTCCTCGAACCTCAAGCGCGACATCCCGCTGTACGCCTCGCTCTACCTCCAGGGCCGGATGAACCTGGACGACCTGGTGTCCCGCGAGATCTCGCTGGATCAGATCGACGAGGGCTACGAGTCCCTCAAGGACGGCAACACGGCCCGCGTGGTCATCACCGACCTGTCCTGAACCGTCACGGGACCGGAGTGAAGACCGGTCCCGGACACGCCTCCGCCCCGGCCGGGTCAACCCTGGCCGGGGCGGAGGCGTCGGTGCGGTGGGCGGTACGAGCACTCAGGCAGTGCGGGCACTCACCCGGGCAGCCGGATCAGGCAAGGGTCGCGATCGCCTGGTTGAAGGTCGCCGACGGGCGCATGACGGCGGCGGCCTTCTCCGGGTCGGGCTGGTAGTAGCCGCCGATGTCGACCGGGGAGCCCTGCACCGCGTTGAGCTCGGCGACGATGGTGTCCGCCTGCTCGGTGAGGGTCTTGGCCAGCGGCGCGAACGCCTCGGCGAGCTGGGTGTCGGCGGTCTGCGCGGCCAGCTCCTGCGCCCAGTACAGGGACAGGAAGAAGTGGCTGCCGCGGTTGTCGATGCCGCCGAGCTTGCGGCTCGGGGACTTGTCCTCGTTCAGGAACGTGCCGGTGGCGCGGTCCAGGGTGTCGGCGAGGACCTGGGCGCGGGCGTTGCCGGTGGTCACCGCGAGGTGCTCGAAGCTGACGGCCAGGGCGAGGAACTCACCGAGGCTGTCCCAGCGAAGGTAGTCCTCCTTGACGAGCTGCTGGACGTGCTTGGGGGCGGAGCCGCCGGCGCCCGTCTCGAAGAGGCCGCCGCCGTTCATCAGCGGGACCACGGAGAGCATCTTGGCGCTGGTGCCCAGCTCCAGGATCGGGAAGAGGTCCGTGAGGTAGTCGCGCAGGACGTTGCCGGTCACCGAGATGGTGTCCTCGCCGCGGCGGATGCGCTCCAGCGAGAAGGCGGTGGCCTCCTCCGGCGACTTGATCGAGATGTCCAGGCCGTCCGTGTCGTGGTCGGCGAGGTACGTCTTCACCTTGGCGATGAGGTTGGCGTCGTGCGCGCGGGTCTCGTCCAGCCAGAACACGGCCGGGACGCCGGTGGCGCGGGCGCGGGTGACGGCCAGCTTGACCCAGTCCTGGATCGGCAGGTCCTTGGTCTGGCACATGCGGAAGATGTCGCCGGCGCCGACGGTCTGCTCCAGGACGACGTCGCCCTTGGCGTCGACCACGCGCACGGTGCCGGTGACCGGGATCTCGAAGGTCTTGTCGTGGCTGCCGTACTCCTCGGCCTTCTGCGCCATCAGACCGACGTTCGGCACGGAGCCCATGGTCGACGGGTCGAAGGCGCCGTTGGCGCGGCAGTCGTCGATGACGACCTGGTAGACACCGGCGTAGCTGCTGTCGGGCAGCACGGCCAGGGTGTCGGCCTCGTTGCCGTCCGGGCCCCACATGTGGCCGGAGGTGCGGATCATGGCCGGCATGGAGGCGTCGACGATGACGTCGCTGGGGACGTGCAGGTTGGTGATGCCCTTGTCGGAGTCGACCATCGCGAGGGCCGGGCCCTCGGCGAGCTCGGCCTCGAAGGAGGCCTTGATCTCGGCGCCGCCCTCGGACAGGGAGTCCAGGCCCTTCAGGATGCCGCCGAGGCCGTCGTTCGGGGTGAGGCCGGCCGCCGCGAGCACGTCGCCGTACTTGGCGAAGGTGTTCGGGAAGAAGGCGCGGACCACGTGGCCGAAGATGATCGGGTCGGAGACCTTCATCATGGTGGCCTTGAGGTGCACCGAGAAGAGGACGTCCTCGGACTTGGCGCGGGCGAGCTGCGCGGTGAAGAACTCACGCAGCGCGGCGACGCGCATGACGGCGGCGTCGACGACCTCGCCGGCCAGGACCGGTACGGAGTCGCGCAGCACGGTGGTGGAGCCGTCGTCGCCGACGAGCTCGATCCGGAGCGAGCCGTCCTCGGCGATCACGGCGGACTTCTCGGTGGAGCGGAAGTCGTCGACGCCCATGGTGGCGACGTTCGTCTTCGAGTCGGCCGTCCAGGCACCCATGCGGTGCGGGTGGGCCTTGGCGTAGTTCTTGACCGACGCGGGGGCGCGGCGGTCGGAGTTGCCCTCGCGCAGGACGGGGTTGACCGCGCTGCCCTTGACCTTGTCGTACCGGGCGCGGACGTCCTTGTCCTCGTCGGTCTGCGGGTCGTCCGGGTAGTCCGGGAGGGCGTAGCCCTGCGCCTGGAGCTCGGCCACGGCGGCCTTGAGCTGCGGGATCGAGGCCGAGATGTTCGGCAGCTTGATGATGTTGGCGCCCGGCGTCTTGGCCAGCTCGCCCAGCTCGGCGAGCGCGTCATCGATACGCTGGTCGGCCGTGAGGCGCTCCGGGAAGCTGGCGATGATCCGGCCCGCGAGGGAGATGTCGCGGCGCTCGACCGTGACACCCGCGGTCGAGGCGTAGGCCTCGACGACGGGCAGGAACGAGTACGTCGCCAGCGCAGGGGCCTCGTCGGTGTGCGTATAGATGATGGTCGAGTCAGTCACCGGGTGCTCCGCTCCACGTCTGCAACATTGCTTGACATCAAGATATCTCGTGCCCGGTCCGGTCTCCACAAGGGACCCCGTACCCGCGCGGTGCCGGGGTCCCCGCAGCGGCCCGGTTCAGGCGTCCCGGGCGGCCTTCCGGCCGCTGAGCAGGGCGTACAGCACGAGCGACGAGGCGAGGCCGACCGCCCAGCCGTAGTCGGCGAGAGGCTTCAGGAAGGGGACGAGGCCGTCCTCGGGGAAGGGCCCCGCGCCGGGTGCGGAGTGCGAGCCGCCGACCGCGAGGAGCCCGCCGACGAGGAAGGCGACGACGGCCCGCCAGTTCCACCCGCCCCGGTACCAGTAGCGCCCGCCGGGCTCGTAGAGGTCCGGCAGGTCGAGCACCGTACGCCGGACGTACCAGTAGTCGGCGATGAGGATGCCCGCCACCGTGCCGAGCAGCCCGCCCACCAGCCCGAGCCAGGTGTAGATGTACAGCTCGGGCGTCTCGGTGAGCTTCCAGGGCATCATCAGCACACCGACGACACCGGTGACGAGCGCCCCGGTCCGGAAATCGATCAGCTTCGGCAGGGCGTTGGCGAGGTCGTACGCGGGCGAGACTACGTTGGCCGCGATGTTCACGGAGATGGTGGCGACGAGCACGGTCACCAGGCCGAAGAGCAGGCCGAAGACGTTGTCGGTCCGCGCGACGAGCTGGACCGGGTCCCAGATCGCGTCCCCGTACACGGCCTGCGAGCCGGAGGTGACGAGGACGGAGAGCAGCGCGAAGAAGGTCATGGTGGTCGGCAACCCGAGCGTCTGTCCGCGGACCTGGGCGCTCTGGCCCGCGCCGAAGCGGGTGAAGTCGGGGATGTTCAGGGACAGGGTCGACCAGAAGCCGATCATGCCCATCAGGGACGGGAAGAAGACCGGCCAGAAGTCGCTGCCCCAGCCGAGCTCGGAGGGCTGGTCCAGCAGCGGTCCGAAGCCGCCGGCCTTCACGGCGATCCAGACCAGCAGCACCAGGGCGCCGACGATCACGAAGGGCGCGGCCCAGCTCTCGAACCGGCGCAGGGTCTCCATGCCCCGGTGGATGATGGCGAGTTCGAGGGCCCAGAAGAGGACGAAGCAGAGCCAGAGCGTCCACGGCTGGCCACCGATCCGGGAGGCGTCGGCCCAGCCGCCGAAGATCTTGCCGAGCAGCGTGAAGACGCCCACCCCGCCGATCCAGGTCTGGATGCCGAACCACGCGCAGGCGACGGCCGCCCGGATCAGGGCCGGCAGGTTGGCGCCGCGCAGCCCGAAGGAGGCGCGGGCCAGCACGGGGAACGGAATGCCGTACTTGGGCCCCGCGTGCCCGGTCAGCAGCATCGGCAGCAGCACGATCACGTTGGCCAGCGCGATGGTCAGGACGGCCTGCTTCCAGTCCATCCCCAGAGCGACGAGCCCGGAGGCGAGCAGCCAGGACGGGATGTTGTGCGCCATCCCGATCCAGAGGGCGGCGAAGTTGTACGTGGTCCAGGTGCGCCGCTCCGGGGGGACGGGGAGCAGGTCCGCGTTCACGTAGGACGGGTGGCCGGGCACGTACCCGGGGGCGAGGGCGACACGGTCGGGGAGGCCGGCACCGGTGCCTGCGGGCGTCCCGCCCGGCGGTGGCTGCTGCGGTCGCGGGGTGGGTGGGGTGGGCGGAGTCGTCGCTGTCATGCGGCTGAACCCTTCGCTCGGAGGTGGTGCCGTGCGGGGCGCGGGGTCCCGGGCCGGGCTTCCTGCGGGGCCCGGGACGTACGTACAGCCGGTGCGGGTGCGGGGGTGCGAGTGCGGGCGGAGGGTCGGCCGGCCGGGCCCGGGGTCAGTCGGCGAGGGCGGGGATGACCGTCGATCCGTAGGCGTCGATGGTGGCCTCGCGGGCGTCGTGCATGTCGTAGACGGCGAACTGGTCGACGCCCAGGTCGCGCAGGACCCGCAGCTTCTCGATGTGCGCCTCGGCGGGGCCGAGCAGGCAGAACCGGTCGACGATCTCGTCCGGCACGAAGGCGGTGTCCGGGTTGCCGGTCCGGCCGTGGTGGCTGTAGTCGTAGCCGGAGCGGCCGGCGATGTACGCGGTGAGGGCCTCGGGCACCAGTCCGGAGTGTTCGCCGTACCGGGAGACGAGGTCGGCCACGTGGTTGCCGACCATGCCGCCGAACCAGCGGCACTGCTCGCGCGCGTGGTCGAGGTCGTCTCCCACGTAGGCCGGGGCGGCGACGCAGATGGTGACCGAGTCCGGGTCCCGGCCCGCCTCCGCCGCCGCGTCCCGCACCGCCTTGATCATCCACTCGGTGAGGAACGGGTCCGCGAGCTGGAGGATGAATCCGTCGGCCTTCTGCCCCGCGAGTGCCAGCGCCTTGGGCCCGTACGCGGCCATCCACACCGGAAGCCGGCCGTCCTTCACCCACGGGATACGGACCGGCTGCCCGTCGACGGACGCCTCGCGGCCCTCGGCGAGGTCGCGGATGACGTCGATGGCCTCGCCGAGCCGGGCCAGCGTGTTGGGCTTGCGGCCCGCGACCCGCATCGCGGAGTCGCCCCGGCCGATACCGCAGACGGTCCGGTTGCCGTACATGTCGTTCAGGGTGGCGAAGGTGGAGGCGGTGACCTCCCAGGCGCGGGTGCCGGGGTTGGTGACCATGGGGCCGACGACGAGGCGCTCGGTGTGTTCGAGGATGCGGCTGTAGATGACGAAGGGCTCCTGCCAGAGCACCGCCGAGTCGAAGGTCCAGCCGTGGGTGAATCCGTTGCGTTCGGCGCGGCGCATCAGGCCGACGACGGACGAGGCGGGCGGGTCGGTCTGGAGGACGAGTCCGAAGTCCATGTCGCTGCTCCCTGGTCCAGTGCGCGAAGGGTGGCGCGGGGGCGGACGGCCGCGGTCGGTCGCGGTCGGCCCGGCCGGTGAACTTCCGCCCGTTGCGGGCGAGTCCGCCGGCAGGGGCACTGCGGGCTCGGCGCCCACGAGTGACGTTCTCCGACGGAATCCTTCCATATCGGACCACGCCGAACCCTGTACGACGGCGCCTCGGACGCGAGTCGCGGAGCGACGATTCTGGACCGCTTTCGCCACCTTGGGAAGAGGGAGCAGGGATCCGGAGGCGGGTGGTGCGGGCCGAGCCGCACCACCCACGCGCACTCAGCAGGTCGGGACGCCCGGGAGCCAGGCGGCGGCGTTGTCGATGTAGATGTTGGAGATGTAACCGCCGTAGTCGGGCAGGTAGGACCAGGCGTCGTTGCTGTATCCGTTCGACTGGACGAGCTGGCCGTGCACCTGGCACTGCACCCGTACGGTCGTGGGGCCGGCGAGCTGGGCGACCCGGGTGGAGGCGCTGGTGGCCTGCTGCCGGATGTTGACGTCGGTGCCCCAGGTCGGGAAGGACTTGGTCGCGGCACCGGCGCCGGTCCACAGGTATTCGACGGTCACATAGCCGTTGTTGTTCAGGCCGATGTTGTAGAAGGTGCCGTCGGCGAGGTCGATGCCGGCCGGGTTGAGCACCTTGCGGCCCGACCCGTCCAGGCCGCCGTTGTACCCCTCCAGGTACGCGGCCTGCGCCTCGGGTTTGCCCTGCGGGAGGTCCTTGAAGGACTCGCGGGTGGAGGAGAGGTTCCAGTAGTCGTCCTTGGTGTTCCACGGACCGACGTCCCACACCGGGGCCGTCTCGCAGCGCGCGGGTCCGCAGACCTTGACCGAGTACTGGGTGCTGCCCTTCGGGGAGAGGCCGCGCCGGGACGGCAGGGCGACGAAGTGGTCGGAGGCGGTGATCACGTGCCCGTTGGCGGTGGTGCCGCCGACCAGCCCCTCGCGGGTCGCGTAGACCGTGGTCGTGAGGGACGCGGCGGCCGTGACGGACCGGGGCGCGTCGACGTCGAGTTCGGCGCTCAGGGACAGCGCGCGGACACTCGGCGCGGCGCCGTCGGGGGCGGCGACCAGCACGATCCGGGTCTGCACCCGGGTGACGGCCCGGGGCAGCACGGCGGGCGCGTCCTCGCTCGCCTCCCGCCACTCGGTCCATGTGCCAAGACCGTCCTGCCCGCGCACGTCGACCACCACCTCGGACCCGGCGGGGAGCGTGACGTCGACGTCCGGGGTGATCCGGTCGACCGCCCGGTCGAGCTCGTGCACGGGGAGGAGGACCGCGGCCTGCCCCCGTGGGGAGCGCGCGGAGGCGGGCCGTACGTGGTGGTCGCGGAGGCGCAACGCGCCGTCGGCGCGGCTGACGTTGGTCTCGTCACCGGTGGGTGCGGACAGGTCCGCCCGCCAGCTGACCTTGCCGAGCGGGGCGTCCCCGGGCGCGGCGTCGCGGGCCGCGGCGGGACCGGCGGCGAGCGAGAGGGC
>NZ_JBSFVR010000154.1:0-16866 GCF_053592415.1 Streptomyces sp. NPDC002690
GCCCGCGTGCCCGCGTGCCCGCGTGTCCGCCGGCCCCGGCGTGACGCCGCGTAGTTCTGGAGGAACAGAGCCTCCGCGCGTGTCCGCCGGCCCCGGCGTGACGCCGCGTAGTTCTGGGGGATCAGCGCCCCCGCGCGTGTCCGTCAGCCCCGGCGTGACGCCGCGTAGTTCTGGAGGAACAGAGCCTCCGTGACCGCGAGGCGTTCCAGCTCCTCGGGCGAGACGCTCTCGTTGACCGCGTGGATCTGCGCCTCGGGCTCGCTCAGCCCGATGAGCAGGATCTCCGACTCCGGGTACAGCTCCGCCAGCGTGTTGCAGAGCGGGATCGACCCGCCCATGCCCGCCGTCTGCATCTCCTCGCCGGGGAACGCGATCCGCATGGCCGCGGCCATGGAGGTGTACGCGGGGCTGGTCACGTCCGCGCGGAACGGCTGGCCCTGGCCCACCTGTTCGACGGTGACGCGCGCTCCCCAGGGGGCGTGCGACTCCAGGTGCGCGGTCAGCAGCTTCGTCGCCTCCGCGGCGTCCTGCCCCGGCGGCACCCGCAGGCTGATCTGCGCTCGCGCGCTCGCCTGCACGGACGGCGTGGCACCGACGACCGGCGGGCAGTCGATCCCGATCACGGTCACCGCGGGCCGCGCCCAGATGCGGTCGGCGACCGTACCCGCGCCGATCAGTTCCACCCCGTCCAGCACCTTCGCGTCCTTGCGGAAGTCCTCCTCCGGGTACTGCAGCCCGTCCCAGGAGGCGTCCCCGGTGAGTCCGTCCACCGTCGTCGTGCCGTCCTCGGCGCGCAGCGAGGCGAGCAGCTGGATCATCGCGGCGAGCGCGTCCGGGGCCGCGCCGCCGAACTGGCCGGAATGCAGGTTCCCCTCAAGAGTGTTGAGTGTCACGCGCAGCATTGTCATGCCGCGCAGGGTCGCGGTGACGGTGGGCAGACCGACCCGGAAGTTGCCCGCGTCGCCGATGACGATCGTGTCGGCCGCGAGCAGCTCCGGGTGCTCCTCCGCGTATCGCTCCAGCCCGCCGGTGCCCTGCTCCTCGGACCCCTCCGCGACCACCTTCACGCCTACCGGCACGCCGCCGTTCGCCTTGAGCGCGCGGAGCGCGAGCAGATGCATGATCAGGCCGCCCTTGCAGTCCGCCGTACCCCGGCCGAACCAGCGTCCGTCCCGCTCGGTCAGCTCGAACGGCGGGGAGAGCCAGGCCGACTCGTCGAGCGGCGGCTGCACGTCGTAGTGGGCGTAGAGGAGTACGGTCGGGGCTCCGGCCGGGCCGGGGAGGTATCCGTACACGGACTGGGTTCCGTCGGGCGTGTCCAGCAGCGCGACGTCCCCGAAGCCCTCGGCGGTGAGCGCGTCGGCGACCCAGCCGGCCGCGGCCTCGCACTCGCTCTTCGGGAACTGCGCGGGATCCGCCACCGACTGGAACGCCACCAGTTCGCTCAGCTCCGCCTTGGCACGAGGCATCAGCGAGGCGACGGATTCGGAGATCGGACGGGCGGTCATGGGAAGGCTCCTTGGGGGTGCGGTGCCGGGTGCGGTCGTGAAGGCCGTGCGCGACCGCGGACGACGCCGTTTGTCCGGCGTTGTCCGTACGACGAAATCACTGCCGATCCTCCCACAGCGGACCCTGGCCGCATCGCGCCGTAGGATGCCGTCAGTAGCTGGGGCAACTGGTCGGATCGGGAGCAGAAGCACATCGTGAGCAGCGAGAACGCAGACGCCGGACGTGAGCACGAAGAGTCGTCGGTGTGGGACGTCGTGGTAGTCGGTGCAGGGCCGGCCGGTGCCTCCGCGGCATACGCGGCGGCCGTCGCGGGCCGTCGGGTCCTGCTGCTGGAGAAGGCGGAACTGCCCCGCTACAAGACATGCGGCGGCGGGATCATCGGATATTCGCGCGATTCCCTCCCGCCGGGATTCGAACTTCCCCTGCGCGACCGCGTGCACGCCGTCACCTTCTCCCTCAACGGGAAGCTGGTGCGCACCCGCAAGTCGAAGCGCATGCTCTTCGGCCTCATCAACCGGCCCGAGTTCGACGCCCAGCTGGTCGAAGAGGCACAGAAGGCCGGCGCCGAACTGCGTACGGGTGCCTCCGTCGCGCGCGTCGAGCAGCACGGTTCGTCCGTACCGGACCGGCGCACCGTCGCGGTGGTGCTGGCCGGCGGTGAGACGGTGCTCGCGCGGGCCGTCGTCGGTGCCGACGGCAGCGCCGGACGCATAGGCGCCCACGTCGGGGTGAAGCTCGATCAGGTGGACCTCGGCCTGGAGGCGGAGATCCCCGTCCCCGAGACGGTCGCCGAGGACTGGGCCGGGCGGGTGCTCATCGACTGGGGCCCGATGCCCGGTAGTTACGGCTGGGTCTTCCCCAAGGGCGACACGCTGACCGTCGGCGTGATCTCCGCCCGGGGCGACGGCGCCGGGACGAAGCGGTACCTGGAGGACTTCGTCGCCCGCCTCGGGCTGGCCGGCTTCGAGCCGAAGATCTCCTCGGGCCACCTCACCCGCTGCCGCAGCGAGGACTCGCCGCTCTCCCGCGGCCGGGTCGTGGTCTGCGGCGACGCGGCGGGCCTCCTGGAGCCCTGGACCCGTGAGGGCATCTCCTTCGCGCTCCGTTCGGGCCGGCTGGCGGGGGAGTGGGCGGTACGCATCGCCGAGGCCCGCGACGCGGTGGACGCCCGACGGCAGGCGCTCAACTACGCGTTCGCCATCAAGGCGGGACTCGGCGTGGAGATGAACGTCGGACGCCGGATGCTCAAGCTCTTCGAGCGCCGTCCCGGAGTCCTGCACGCGGTGCTCACGACCTTCAGGCCCGCCTGGAAGGCGTTCGCCGGGATCACCCGGGGGACGACGTCGCTGGCCGAGCTGGTCCGTACGCACCCCCTGGCACACCGTGCGCTCTCCGTGATGGACCGCAGGGCGGCCGACAACGGCTGATCGGCTTCCGCCCCGCGGCCGGCCCGGCCGCGGGGCGGGCCGGCCGCGGGTCAGTTGCCGCGCTGCTCCACGGTGATCCGGAACACCGGGTGGTCGGGGCAGGCCGCCAGCAGTTCCGCGTCCGTCGACGTGGCGGTGACGCCCTGGAAGTACTGGTTCACCTCCCAGCCCCAACGCTTCAGATAGGCGCGTACGATGCGCGCCTTCTGCGCGTCGTCCGCGATCTCCACCGCGGTGAAGGTGCGCGTCCTGCGCCCCACCCGCAGCTCGCCGCCGCCCGCCGCCCGCATGTTGCGCACCCACTGGGAGTGGCCGCGGGCGGAGACCAGGTACTGCTCACCGTCATGGACGTGCGGGTTCACCGGTACGCGCTGCATCTTGCCGCTCTTGCGCCCCCGTACGGACATCTCCGCCGTGCCGAGAAGGCTGAAGCCGTGTCGGGCGAGCCACCCGACCACGCTGTTGAAGCGGGTGCCGACCGCACCGGCTCTGAAGTAGTACGGCTGTGCCTGCGACATGGTGTCCCCAGTCCCTGAACGGCGAAGTGGTCCGGCTTCCCCGGACGTCTTCGAGAGCGGTGCTCTCGTGTGAGATCAGTGTGCTCCTGCCGAGTCGACTTCGCAAGAGCGGTGCTCTCGTTTCTGTTCGGTGATCCGTTCGCATGGCAGAATGGGCGCCATGAGTGCCATCAGAGGAGCCAGGGAGCGCGCCCGTTCGGAGATCACGGCCGCGATCAAGGACGAGGCGAGGGTGCAGCTCGCCGCGGAGGGAGCCGCCCGGCTCTCGCTGCGCGCCGTCGCCCGCGCACTCGGCATGGTCTCCTCGGCGCTCTACCGCTACTTCCCCAGTCGCGACGAACTGCTGACGGCGCTGATCGTCGACGCCTACGACGCGATCGGCGAAGCCGCCGAGAAAGCCGGCCGCGACGCGACCGCCGGCCCGGACGGATCCCCCGCCACCGCCTGGACGGCCGTCGCCTGCGCCATACGGGAATGGGCCCTCGCGCACCCGCACGAGTACGCCCTGATCCACGGCTCGCCCGTACCCGGCTACGTGGCGCCCCAGGACACCGTCGGCCCGGCCTCCCGGGTGGGGATGGTCCTCATCGGCCTGGTCCGCGAGGCCCACCACGGCGAGGGCGTCGCCACGCCGCCGCTCTCCGCCGCGCTGAGCCCCGAGGCGGCCCGGATGGCGGCCGAACTCGCCCCGGACCTGCCTGCGGCCAACGTTGCCGCACTCGTCATCGCCTGGGCCCAGCTCTTCGGACTCGTCTCCTTCGAACTCTTCGGCCAGTTCAACGGGGTCGTGCGGGACCGGGAGGCGCTGTTCCGTCAGGCGGCGAACGGACTCGCGCACTCGGTCGGCCTCGCGGCGCCCGGGGGGCGGGCCGAGGGGTGACCGTTCGACGCCCGCTCCCGGGCCGTCAGACGACGGCCGAGTTCTCCGTCCAGAGCCGCGCCACGGACTCGTCGCCGCCGACGGTGACGGAGGAGAGCGGCAGGCGGTTCCACAACATCGCGTAGAGGGCTTCCGCGTCGCCGCTCAGCACACAGTCGGCCACGGTCCCGCGGCCGTCGTCGCGCACGGCCTGCGGCGGTCCGGCCGAGAGCCGTACGGTCCAGGCGGCGTCCGCGTCGACCGCGTGCACCCGCAGGACGCGAGGATCTTCGGCGCGTACCCGGCTCTTGGCGCGGGCGTGGAAGCCGACCAGCAACTCGTCGATGCCGTCCAGCGCGCGGACCGTGTCCACAGGGGAGTACGGCTCCTCGAGCGCCGACTCGGCATCCAGCCGGTGTACCGTCGTCTCGTGCAGCTGGCGGCGCGCCCAGAACGCCGATCCCGAGGCTGCCGGCATGAACGTCCAGCAGGTGAGGTCGCGCGGAGCGGCTTCCAGCGCGGCGACCAGCACCCGGTGCCCTTCGCTGAACCAGTCGAGCAACTCCGCTCCGTCCAGGTCGGGTTCGTCCTTTTCGGCGACGTACTCGGTGTGTCCCTCGACGACGAAAGCCGTCGCCCAGCGGTGCACGGTGCCGGTGTGGCGCAGCAGGTCGCGCACCAGCCAGCCCGGGCAGGTCGGCACCGGAGCGCTCGTCCCCGACTTCGCGGCCGTCGCCGCGAGCAACCGGCCTTCTTCGTCCAGCTGTCTGATCTGTTCGGGCATGTCCATGCTGCAGATTGTGGCAGGGGTCGGGGTGCGGTCGTCCACGTTGTCGGGGGAAGTCTCGGACGGTGAACAGGAGTTGTTCCGGGCCGGCCCCGAGCCGGTGCACGGCGGTCTGTCCGGCGTGCGGAGTCAGCCGGTCCCGCAGCTCGTTCGCCGCCGTCCTGAGCAGATCTCCGTCGCGGTCGGCGTGCAGGGTCTCGATGGCGAAGACGACACGGGTGGAGTCTTTGGTGACACGGGTGCGAGGGGCGTCGCGGTGGTTCCGGTACGGGGTCAGGATGCCGGTGGTGTCCGCGTAGACGATCTTGCCGGGCTTGGGGTTCTCGATGGTTCCGGGTTCGCCGAGCGGCGTGAACTCCTCGCGGCCGTCCGCGTGGCGGATGCCGACGTCGCCGGTGACGTGGTCGAGGCCGAAGGCGCCGGCGGGCAGGCCGTGGCGCACCGGGACGGCGTTGCAGGAGTCGACCGCCGGGTCGATGCGCGGCAGGGACCCCTTCTTCGTGGAGCGGCGGCCGACCGCGTCGACGCTGGGGCGGATGCGGCGGGGGTTGGTACCGAAGGAACAAGTAGGCGGTGTGCCATGCCTCGATCCGCGGGTGGGTTTCGTCGGCGGGCCGCCAGGAGCCGTCGGCGCCCCGGCGCCCCAGGTCGTTCAGTGCTTCCGCGGTCGCGGGCCAGTCTTCGTGGCCCCGCAGGCCGGTGGCGGTGAACTCCAGCCGGGCGAGGAATACCCCAGCCACCCTCACCAGGCCGGTGTCGTCGAGACCGTCAGTGTCACCGCAGGCCGGACG
Organism: Streptomyces sp. NPDC002690; assembly: GCF_053592415.1. NCBI lineage: Bacteria > Bacillati > Actinomycetota > Actinomycetes > Kitasatosporales > Streptomycetaceae > Streptomyces > Streptomyces sp. NPDC002690. Next base: position 5,892 of record NZ_JBSFVR010000154.1, read on the forward strand.
ATCCTGATCGTCGACGGCACCGAGCATTCCGTCGAAGCCGGTCGGACCGCTGCCTTCGACGGCGATACCGCGCGTTCCTGTCGCGGCGGTGGTGCGGAGACCTGCCACCCGATCATGACCGTCCACCTGCCACCCGTGCCCGCCTCGGCGCCCTGAGCGGCAGCGCACAGGACTGGATCGGTGGCCTGGGCGTCGACGTACGGGACCGGCGCTCACCGGCCGCGTCCGCCGCTCCGCCGAACGCGGCCCTGTGGTCTATCGGGCGTGCGGGGAAGCGGTACGGGAGACGTAACCGAGCGCGGCGGCCGCCGCGGCGAGCAGGGCCACCGTTGTCAGGGCCGTCGGCAGCGAGAGCCAGTCCGCGAGGAAACCGATGACGGGCGGCCCGACCAGCATGCCGCCGTAACCGAGGGTGGACGCCGCGGCGACACCGCCGGGACCGGCCAGCGCGCCCGCCCGGCCGACCGCGACCGGGAAGATGTTGGCCAGTCCGAGCCCGGTCACGGCGAAGCCGGCGAGCGCGAGCGGGACCGTGGGGGCGAGCGAGCCCAGCAGCATCCCGGCTGCGGCCGCCGCGCCGCCCAGTACCAGCGTCCGCGTCTGGCCGAAACGTTCCAGCAGGGCCGTGCCGGTGAGTCGGCCAACTCCCATGGCCAGGGCGAACAGTGAATATCCGACAGCCGCGGTACCCGGCGCGGCGTGCAGGTCCTGGGAGAGGTGCAGCGCGCTCCACTCCGCGAGCGCACCCTCGCCGTACGCGGTGCAGAGCGCGATCACGCCGAACAGGAAGACCACTCGGCGGACGGCCGGGGTCATGCGGGGAGACGGATCGCGGTCGTCCGGCGCGGAGGGTGTGGACGGCGCACCCGGCGTGGTGGCCGCGCCGTCCGGGGCGTTGCGGAGCATGACCGGTCCCATGACCGCGGTGACCAGCAGCCCGGTCGCGGCGAGCAGGGTCAGGTGGACGACGGGGGAGAGGTGGCTCGCGGCGATGCCGCCGATACCCGCGCCGGCCATGCCGCCGAAACTGAACGCGGCGTGGAAGCTGGGCAGTACGGGGCGGCGGATGGCGGCGACGAGGTCCACCGCCGCACTGTTCATGGCGACGTTCATCCCGCCGTACGCGGCGCCGAAGACCAGTAGCAGCAGCCCGAGCGTGAGTGCCGAACCGGCGTGCGCGGGCAGGGCGATGCTCAGGGAGAGCAGGATGCCGCACCAGACGCCGACCCGGTGGCTGCCGAAGCGGTGGCAGAGCCGGCCGGTGAGAACCATCGTGATCACCGCGCCCGCCGAGACGCCCAGCAGGGCGAGTCCGAGCGAGGAGGTGGAGGCGCCGATGTGGTGCTTGATGGCCGGGATGCGTACGACCCAGCCTGCGAAGAGGAATCCGTCGAGAGCGAAGAACGCGGTCAGCGCGATGCGGAGCCGGGCCGCGGAGGGTGGGGCGGTGTCTCCGCCATGACCCCCCGTTCGGACCGTCCGCAGTTTGTTTATGTGCGGCACAAAGTCAGCATAGGGGCGTGCCCGGGAAGGGCACAAGACGGATGCGGACGTGACCCGCAGCACGTCGTGAGCTGGTACCGAAGCGTCAGGGACGCCGCGGGATCGTGGGAGACTCGCCCCCATGAACGGCAAGGTGTCCATCACGCGGACGAAGCTGGAGAGGGGCCGCAGCGCGCTCGGGCCGGCCCTGGAACTGGTGCACACGGGGCGTGCGCCCACGCGTGCCGTGCTGACCTCCGAACTGGGCGTCACCCGCGCCACCGCCGGCGCGGTCGCGGCCGAGCTGGAGGCGCTCGGGCTCATCAGGGTCGACTCCAGCCCTGGTTCGGCGGCCGGCTCGCAGGGTCGCCCCTCGCATCGGCTCTCGGTGCGCGAGGCCGGGCCCGTCGTACTCGCCGCTCAGGTGCACACCGACGGCTTCCGTGCGGCGCTGGTCGGTCTCGGTGGCAGGATCGTCGCCACCGCGCCGGGCTGCGGCACCGTCATGGCCGACCCCGCGCAAGTGCTCGGCGAGGTGGTCGAGGCAGGCGCGCGGCTGCTGCGAGGCAGCGGGCTGCGCTGCGTGGGCGCCGGACTCGCCGTCCCCTCGGCGGTGGCCGAACCGGAGGGGACGGCCCTGAACCCGATGCACATCGCCTGGCCCGCCGGTGCTCCGGTGCGTGAGATCTTCCGTGCCTGTGTGCGTGAAGCGGGCATCGAGGGGCCGGTGTTCACCGGGAACGACGTCAACCTCGCGGCGCTCGCGGAGCACCGGCACGGCTCCGGGCGCGGCGCCCGGCACCTGCTCTGCGTGGCCACCGGTCATCGGGGCGTCGGTGGTGCTCTGGTGCTCGACGGCCGTCTGCACAGCGGGAGTTCGGGGCTCGCCCTCGAAGTCGGGCACCTCACGGTGAACCCCGAGGGCCGTGCGTGCCACTGCGGCGGCCGGGGCTGCCTCGACGTCGAGGCGGACCCGCTCGCCTTCCTCCTCGCGGCGGGCCGGCCGCCCGGCCCGGAGGAGTCGCTGCTCAAGCAGGCGGGTGACCTGTTGCGTACGGAGTACGAGGACGGGGAGGTGCGCCGCGCCGCCGAGGCGCTCATCGACCGGCTGGGACTGGGGCTCGCGGGGCTCGTCAACATCCTCAACCCCGATCGGGTCATCCTCGGGGGGCTCCACCGGGATCTGCTCGAAGCCGACCCCGAGCGATTGCGGGCCGTCGTCGCCGACCGCAGCCTGTGGGGGCGCAGCGGCAGCGTGCCGATCCTGCCCTGCACGCTCGCGCACGACAGCCTGGTGGGCGCGGCCGAGCTGGCCTGGCAGCCGGTGCTCGACGACCCGCTGACCGTCCTCGTCTGACCCGCCCTTCAGCACGCCGGGCGGCCGGTGTCCGGGGAGCCGTACCGGTTCCAGGGCACCGGCCGCAGGCGAAATCCGTACCGGACAAACTGCTTTGAGGGAGCGTCAGCCGAGGACCGCAGACCGGCTGGGGAACTGCGCCAAGGCTTCCACCGCACCCGCGTACCGCCCCGAGAACGGGCCGTCGGTCATCGATCCGTACACCGCGAGCGGTGGCAGTACCGTCGCCGTGGTGGACGGGGTGGGCAGGGTGAACCAGACGATCTTGCCCGCCTTCTCGCCGGGGCGGACGCCCCAACTCTCACTGACGGCGGCAATGAGGGCCAGCCCGCGCCCCGAGGTGGCGAAGGTCTCCGCCACGTTCACGGTGGGCAACCGCGGGTCGTGGTCGTGGACGGAGACCGTCAGACGATCGAGCAGCAGCTCGATGTCGACGGTGCACGACTTGTCCGGCTCCGCGTGGCGGTGGACGTTGGTGAGAAGTTCGGTGACGCCCAGGGCTGCATGGTCGATCAGAGGATCGAGATGCCAGTAACGCAATTGTGCCGAGATGATTCTGCGGACCTGACCGATCCGCGACGGCAGTGCCTGGAGCTCCACCGTGCAGTGCCTGCTTGGCTCGCTGATCACGGCTGCGACTCCCCGAAAGAGGTCCGGAAGAAGACGGAGGAACGGATCCAGCATCTGGCTGGCTGGTGTTTTTGGTCTGCTCTGTGGTCCGGCGCGGCTGCGGGCCCCCTCAGTCGCAGGGTGACCGTCGTTGAACCGTCCGTGACGTGACTTCAGCGTCGCTCAGGGCGCCCCGCACCGCAACTCGCGGCCGTGGACCCGGCTCAGGGGCTGTCCAGGGCGGATCGAGGGCTGATCAAGGGCCGGTCCGGGGTCGATCAGGGGCCCCGATGCGGGCTGATCAGCGGTGTCGGGGTTGCCGTCGCGAGCCCGCGGCGTTCCGTGGCGCCGTCGCGCACTGCCGGAAAACCGGATCTCCGGCGATGTGTGCGACGCGGGTGTCAGGGGTGGCCGCGCGTTTCGCTCAGCGGGTTCAGCGGTGCCGACAGCCGGCGCTGCGCACGACCTCGAGGAAGTGATGTATCGGCGCTGTCCCGTCCGGCCGCCGACCGCGTTGTCCCATCGTGAGGCGGTAGCGCACGCCGTTGACCCGGGCTACGGCCGAGTCGGTCTGGGAGAACCACCGCTTCCACGCGCTGACGGCCCCCACCGGGGCGCTGTCGATCTCCCGGCCGTTGCTCGTCAGGAGAGCCACCCGGCCGTCCTTGACGATGACCTGCCCGGCCCGCGTGAGCGAGCGGGCCCATCGCTCGATCCGCACCCCCCGTGCGCTGAACTCGACGTCGTCCACCGCTCGGCCGCCCCCCTCCACACATTGGCTCCTGGGGGGATTCTTCCCGTCCTGGCACGTGTTCACGTACGCGTGTCGGGCTGAATCGCGTGTACGCAAGGTGACGCCGGGCGACGTGTGTCGGCTTGCCGGGCACCCGCGGTCCGGACTCCGTGTCCAAGTACGTCCTTGGGGAGATCCAAGTTCCTGTTTGCGCAGGTGGGAGGAATATCGTGAGGAGAAGGCATCACCGGTTCCACACAGGAGGATCAGCGATGGGCATCAGCGGGCACGGACGTGATGGCGGGGCCGTCACGACGACTGACGTCGACCGCAGCGACTCCGCGTACCGGTCGTGGCTCAAGGAGGCCGTGCGCAAGGTACAGGCCGACGCCAACAGATCCGCGGACACCCACCTGTTGCGCTTCCCGCTGCCCGAGGAGTGGGGCATCGATCTGTACCTCAAGGACGAGTCCACCCACCCGACCGGCAGCCTCAAGCACCGCCTTGCCCGCTCGCTCTTCCTCTACGGACTCTGCAACGGCTGGATCCGCCCGGGGAAGCCGGTCATCGAGGCGTCCAGTGGTTCGACGGCGGTCTCCGAGGCGTACTTCGCCAAGTTGATCGGGGTGCCCTTCGTCGCGGTGATGCCGCGCACGACCAGCCCCGAGAAGTGCCGTCTGATCGAATTCCACGGTGGCCGCTGCCACTTCGTCGATGACCCGCGGGCCATGTACGAGGAGTCGGCCGTCCTCGCCAAGGAGACCGGTGGTCACTACATGGACCAGTTCACCTACGCGGAACGGGCCACCGACTGGCGCGGCAACAACAACATCGCCGAGTCGGTCTACCAGCAACTGAGACTGGAACGATATCCGGACCCCGCGTGGATCGTCGCCACGGCGGGTACCGGCGGCACCTCGGCGACCATCGCCCGGTACGTCCACTACATGCAGCACGACACCCGGATCTGCGTCCCCGACCCCGAGAACTCCTGCTTCTTCGACGGCTGGACGCGACACGACCCGCTGGCGAGCAGCGACTGCGGTTCCCGCATCGAGGGGATCGGCCGGCCCCGGATGGAACCGAGCTTCGTTCCCGGGGCCATCGACCGGATGATGAAGGTCCCGGACGCGGCGAGCGTCGCGGCGGTACGCGCCCTGGAACGGGTGATGGGCCGCAAGGCGGGCGGCTCCACCGGGACCGGGCTCTGGAGCGCCTTCAAGATCATCGCGGAGATGGTGGAGCGGGGCGAGCAGGGCAGTGTCGTCACGCTGATCTGCGACTCCGGCGACCGCTACCTGGACAAGTACTATTCCGACGCCTGGCTGAACGAGCAGGGCCTCGACATCGCCCCGTACGCCGACGCGCTCGACACCTTCCTGCGCACCGGAGGCTGGCCCGCCTGACGCCTGACGCCTGACGCCTGACGCCTGACGCCTGACGCCTGACGCCTGACGCCTGACGCCTGACGCCCGACGCCCGACGCCCGACGCCCGCGGTTACCGCGGCGCGCGCGCCGGGGCTTCGAGGAGGCCGTCGAGCACCCGGCCGAACATCCGCCGCCCGGCCGCCACGAGCAGCGGATCGATCCACCGGCCAGGAAGGAAAAGTCTGAGGTCCTCCACCCACACCACGTGGGAGCCGGTCCGGGTCGGCATCACGTCGATCGACGCCCGCCCCCGGACCGTACGACCGCGCTTCTCCAGACGGCAGAGCCCCGCACGGCCCGCCTCGGGAGGCGTCCAGCGCACCACTTCCATGGGGTCGTCGAAGGTGAGCGGACCCAATCCGGTGCGGGCGACGAACACCGTGCCGACCCCGGTCCGCGCCCCTGCAGGGACGAGGACCGAGGTGAGCGGCACATGCGCGCCGTGCCGCTCCCAATCGGTCACCCGGCGCCAGGCCTCGGCGGGTGGAAGGGACGGGAATCGCTCGATCCGGAAGACGGCCACCATCCGATCGTAGGCCGTGCCCGACCCTTCACGTCGGACAAGCGGAAGGTGTTCGGTGCGCCTCGGTCCGTTCCGGGCGTCACGGCCCCGGCCATGATCCGCCGGACACCACCCAGGTGCGGGTCAGCGCTCGGCCGGCGGTTGCGCGTCGGGTTCCCGTGCCCCGGCCGGCCCCGCGACCAGCAGGCCGCCCGGCAGAAGCTCCTCGATCTCCGCCCGCGCCGCCTTCGACAGGCCCGCGTCCGTCACGAAGGTGTCCACCTCACCGAGCGTCGCGAAGGAACTCAGCCCGATCGTTCCCCACTTGGTGTGGTCGGCCACCACCACGACCCGGCGCGCGGCCGACACGAACCGCCGGTTCGTCTCCGCCTCCGCCAGATTCGGTGTGGAGAGACCGGCCTCGTCGGAGATGCCGTGCACTCCGAGGAAGAGCACGTCGAAGTGGAGCGAGCCGATGGCGCGGTCCGCCACCGGTCCGACGAGCGAGTCGGAGGGGGTCCGCACCCCGCCCGTCAGTACCACTGTGGCCGCGCCCGTGCGGGCGGCGCCCGAGGCGGCCGGGCGGTGGGCGTCGTGGAAGACGTCGGCCACCCGCACCGAGTTGGTCACCACGGTCAGGTCCGGTACGTCCACCAGCCGCTGCGCCAGCGCGTAGGTGGTCGTACCGCCCGAGAGCGCGATCGCGCTGCCCGGCGCGGCCATCGCCGCCGCGGCCCGTGCGATGTCCTCCTTGGCGCTCGGCTCCAGGGCCGACTTCGCCTCGAACCCGGGCTCGTGAGTGCTGGTATCCACGACCGGCACCGCGCCGCCGTGCACCTTCTCGATGACGCCCTGGCGGGCCAGCGCGTCCAGGTCACGCCGGATCGTCATGTCGGACACGTTGAGCCGCCGGGTCAGCTCGTTGACGCGGACTCCGCCGCGCTTGCGGACCTCGTCGAGGATCAGGGCGCGCCGCTGCTCCGCGAGCAGATTCTGATTCTCGCTCAACGCGGGGTCCCCGTCCTTCCCTCTGGCCGTACGGTTCCGCGGCACCGCGGAACGCCCGCCCAATCCTCCCACGCGCCTCCCGGGGAGGGGCACCGAGGTCCAGTGCCGCGCCCGGCAAGCTCTGGCCCGCCGCGGTGTTCGGCACACGCACTCGCGTTGGCCAATGCCCTGGTAACACGCCGCTGCCAGAATGTCCGGCCGCCTTGCGGTCGCACGCACCGAACACCGCTCCTCATGGGGCAAACATGGCCGGGCGCGGCACTGGACGTGGGAAATTCGGTGAGAGGCCGTCACACGACGCCGATCTCGGCGATTCTGGTGTAACGGGTGCCGAGCCGCCCGGTCCCCTTCCACGCCCGCCGGACGGCCGGGCACACCGGAGAGCGAGTACTCCCTTGGCCCCTGCTCCCCAGGTTTCCCGTTCCACCGCGATCGCGCTCGAACTGCTCGTCCACGGCGTGGGCGGCACCACGCCGCAGGAGATGCTCGGCGACCCGCGCACGGTGCGCGTGACCGGCGACCTCACCGCCGCGATGTACCGGCGCCCGGAGGACGTGGACGCGGAGGAACACCCCGAGCGCTACCGCGACAAACCCGTCGCGGAGGCGTACTGCTGGTCCAACCTGACCTCCGGAAACGGCTCCCGCGCCCTGTGGCTGCTGCTCCTCCCGTTCATGGTGATCAACCTCGCGCACTGGATGCGGCCCGCCGCCGGTGGACGCACCCGCGCGGTCCGGTTCTACGGTGTGCTCGTCCGGGTCCTCGCGCTCAGCCTCACCGTGCTGCTGACGGCGGCGGCCTGCGAAGTGGCGCTCGACCTCGTGGCCTGGCAGTGCGCCGGCGTGTCCGCCTGCTCGGACCGGCGGTCCTGGCTCGGTTTCCTCTCCGCCGAACAAGGCGGCTGGTGGTCCCAGCCCGGCAGACGGCTCGCCCTCGCAGCCGCGCTGCCCACGGCCCTCGTCACCCTGCTCTGGTACCTGTCCAACCGCACCTGGAGCGCGTACGAGTCCCAGCGGCCCTTCCTCGGCACCGATTCGCGGGGCGACGCGCCCGCAGACGTGGACGGGGCCCCGGGACCGGACGGCGACGCGACGAGCGACTTTGACAGTGCACCGAGCACCGCCCCGAGCACCGCACCGAGCACCGCCCCGAGCACCGCCCCGGACGGTGGCGGCACGCCGGATCCGAAGATCCCCGACCGCGGCGACACGCCGGACACCGTACCCGCCGGGCGAGCCGCGCTCGGCCGCCCCGGCTTCTGGTACGGGCGCCGCCTCGTGGCCCGGCTGCGCGCCGCGCACACCGCCGCCGGGCTGCTCACCGTCGCCGTCTTCGTCCAGCGGGCCGCCGCCGACTACGACGTCGCCCACTCCGGCCCCGGCCCCGTACTCCTCGGCCGCCTGCTGACCATCGCACTGGTGTCCTGCGCCCTCCTCGTCGTGGCCGTCGTCTGCCGCCGGGGCCGCAGCGAGCGCCGTCTCGACCACCGCCTCGACAGGGCGGTCATCAACTTCCTCCCGTCCGCCGCCCTCGTCCTGCTGGCCCTGTCCCTCCTCCACGCGGGCTGGTCGCGGCCCGGCTGGACCTCCTCGGGCGTTCTCGTCGCGGGCGCGGACACCTTCGTGGCACTCACCGTCGGCCAGGGCGTTCTCGTGGTCGCGCTCGCCGCCGTCGCCGTGAGTCTCCACCGCCACGCCCCCGACGCCCGCACCGCGCTGTACGGGCTGGGCGGCCCGGCGATCGCGATGCTGGCCTGCGCGCTGGGCGGAGTGATGACCGGTGGCCTGGCCCAGCGGGTCGCCGACTGGCTGGACGGCCCGGGCACCCCCGGTATGGGAGCGGGCTCCGCCATAGGAGGTCCGCCCGTCCTCCTGAGCTGGCAGGCGTCGGTGCTCCCGGTCCTGCTCCTCGTCCTGCTGGTTCCCGTGGGCGTGCTCCTCGCCCGTACCGCCCGCCTCGCCCGCCGCTTCGAACCGGCCGTCGCCGCCGAGTACGCCCCGGAGTACCGGGGCCGTACGCCCGAGCGGGGCCGTACCCGGCAGATCGCGCGCGCCCGGGCCGCCGCCCGGCTCACCGACGAGGTGTCCTGGATCATCGGACTGGTGTCCGGGACCACTCTGCTGCTCGGCGCGGCGGCCCTGGCAGGCTCTTGGGCGACCGGGCAGGTGCCCGGCCGGGCCATGGACGGAACCGGGCCGTTCCTCGAATCCGCGGCCGAGGCCGCGCAGTCGACGGGGTCCTGGATGGCCGGCTTCGGCTTCATACTGTTCGTCGCCTCCGGCCGGCGCGCCTACCGCGACGCCTCGGCCCGGCGGACCATCGGCATCCTCTGGGACGTCGGCACGTACTGGCCCCGCGCCGCCCACCCCTTCGCGCCGCCCTGCTACGCCGAGCGGGCCGTGCCCGACCTCGCCTCCCGGATGTCCGCCTGGACGGCCAGGACCGGCGGCAGGCTCGTCATCTCGGGCCACTCGCAGGGCAGCGTGCTCGCGGCCTCCGCCGTCTGGCAGCTTCCGGCCGTCACTCGCCGCCGGGTCGCGCTCCTCACGTACGGTTCACCCGCCGAACGACTGTACGGCCGCTGGTTTCCGGCGTACTTCGGCCCCGCCGCACTGCGCGGGCTGCACGGGTCGGTCCACTGCTGGCGCAACCTGTGGCGGGCCACCGACCCGATAGGGGGACCCGTCCGTATCCACGAGCGAGCAGGACGCCCCGAGGTCGACCGCGGACCGCTGAAGGACCCGCTGGTGCACGGCCGGACCGCCGAACTGCCCCTGCCCGAACCCATCCTGGGACACTCCGACTACCAGGCCGACCCGGTGTTCGCCCGGGAACGCGCTGCCCTGCTCGCCGAACTCGGCCCCGTACTGCCCCGGCAGGGCGACGGGGCCGGGCGCCCGAGCGCGGAGGGTCAGGGGAGTTCGGGCAGATCCTCCGGGTAGAGCAGGGTCAGGTCGTCCGTGCTCGTCTCGGCGAACTGGGCGACCCGGCCCGCGTGCCGCTCCACCATCGATTCGAAGGTCTGGCGCGCGGTGCGGCCGTTGCCGAAGGCGGGCCCCTTGGGCAGCTCCGTGAAGTACTTCGTGAGAGCCTCCCCGGTGCCTTCGGCGAGGGTGTACTCGTGCTCCTCGGCCTGCTGCCGGACGATCCGCAGGAGCTCGTCCGGCTGGTAGTCGCCGAAGGTGATGGTCCGGGAGAAGCGGGACGCCACACCAGGGTTGACGGTGAGGAACCGCTCCATCTCGTGGGTGTAGCCGGCGACGATCACCACCACGGCGTCGCGGTGGTCCTCCATCAGCTTCACCAGCGTGTCGATGGCCTCCCGCCCGAAGTCCCTTCCGGAGTCCTCGGGGGAGAGGGCGTACGCCTCGTCCACGAAGAGCACCCCGCCCCGGGCCCGGTCGAACGCCTCCTGGGTGCGGATGGCGGTCGAGCCGATGTGCTCGCCGACCAGGTCCACCCGGGACACCTCGACCAGGTGGCCCCGCTCCAGTACGCCGAGGGAGGCCAGGATCTCGCCGTACAGCCGGGCCACCGTGGTCTTCCCGGTACCGGGTGAGCCGGTGAAGACGAGGTGGCGGCGGACGGAGGCGGCCTTGAGGCCCGCCCGCTGCCGCCGGCGGCCCACCTCGATCATGTCGGTGAGCGCCCGGACCTCCCGTTTGACGCTGTCCAGCCCTACCAGCGCGTCCAGTTCACCGAGGACCGCGTCCGAGTCGCGGACCGGCTCGGCGGGCGGATCGGGCACGGGCGCTGCGGCGGGCGTCGCGGGCCATCCCCGGAAGATCACCTCCACGGGCACCTCCGGATCGGCGCGGTGCAGCTGGTACAGGTCGATCACATCGGTCTGCAACC
>NZ_JBSFVR010000155.1:0-16683 GCF_053592415.1 Streptomyces sp. NPDC002690
CCCGTACGACTTCCGCTTCGACTGCGGGGCGACCTGGCTCAATCTGCTTGCCACCCGGGGCCGCGCCTTCGGCAGCCACCCGGTCGAGCGCCTCTGTTCGCCGTGGTTGACGGGGACCGCGAAGTCCAGCGTCTCCGCACCCGCGTTGAACATCAGCAGGAAGGAGTCGTCGAAGATCCGCTCGCCGCGCGGTCCGGGCTCCGAGATGGCGTGCCCGTTGAGGAAGACGGTCATCGCCTTGGCGTGCGCGGCCTGCCAGTCCCGCTGGGTCATCTCCTTGCCCTCGGGCGTGAACCACGCGATGTCCGAGAGCTCGTCGTGAGTGCCTTCGACCGGGCGCCCGTGGAAGAAGCGGCGCCGCCGGAAGACGGGATGGTCCCGGCGCAGCCAGACCATGGCCCGGGTGAACTCCAGCAGCCCGTCGCCCGGCCTGCGTACGGCCTCCGCGTCCCCGGTGCCCCCCTCGTCCTCCGTACCGGCGTCACCCGGTTTCCGCACGGGATCGGGCCAGTGCACCCAGGAGAGTTCGTTGTCCTGGCAGTAGGCGTTGTTGTTGCCGTCCTGCGTGCGGGCGAACTCGTCGCCGTGGCTGAGCATCGGCACGCCCTGCGAGAGCATCAGCGTGGCGATGAAGTTACGCATCTGGCGCGCCCGCAGCTCCAGCACCGCCGGGTCGTCACTCTCGCCCTCCGCGCCGCAGTTCCACGAGCGGTTGTGGCTCTCGCCGTCCCGATTCCCCTCGCCGTTGGCGTCGTTGCGCTTGTCGTTGTACGAGACGAGGTCGTGCAGGGTGAATCCGTCGTGGCAGGTGGTGAAGTTGATCGAGGCGAGCGGCCGGCGGCCGTCGTCCTGGTAGAGGTCGGAGGAGCCGGTCAGCCGCCCCGCGAACTCGGCCAGCGTCCGGGGCTCGCCCCGCCACAGGTCGCGCACGGTGTCGCGGTACTTGCCGTTCCACTCGGTCCACAGCGGCGGGAAGTTGCCGACCTGGTAGCCGCCCTCGCCGACGTCCCAGGGCTCCGCGATCAGCTTCACCTGGCTCACCACCGGGTCCTGTTGCACCAGGTCGAAGAAGGACGACAGCCGGTCCACCTCGTGGAACTGCCGGGCGAGCGTCGCGGCGAGGTCGAAGCGGAAACCGTCCACGTGCATCTCGGTCACCCAGTACCGCAGCGAGTCCATGATCATCTGGAGCACGTGCGGGGACCGCATGAGCAGCGAGTTCCCGGTGCCCGTGGTGTCCATGTAGTAGCGCTGGTCGTCCGTCAGACGGTAGTAGGAGGCGTTGTCCAGCCCCCGGAAGGAGAGCGTCGGACCCAGGTGATTGCCCTCGGCGGTGTGGTTGTAGACCACGTCGAGGATCACCTCGATGCCCGCCTGGTGCAGTGCCCGGACGGCCTGCTTGAACTCCAGCACCTGCTCCCCGCGGTCGCCCCAGGAGGCGTACGCGTTGTGCGGGGCGAAGAAGCCGATGGTGTTGTAACCCCAGTAGTTGGCGAGTCCGGCGTCGGCCAGCCGGTGGTCCTGGACGAACTGGTGCACCGGCATCAGCTCGATCGCGGTGACGCCCAGCTCCGTCAGATGGGCGATCACCTCCGGATGCGCCAGACCCGCGTAGGTGCCCCGCAGCTCCTCGGGTAGACCCGGGTGGAGCATCGTCAGGCCCTTGACGTGGGCCTCGTAGATCACGGTGCGGTGGTAGTCCGTACGCGGTCTGCGGTCGTCGCCCCAGTCGAAGTACGGGTTGACCACGACGGAGCTCATCATGTGCGGGGCCGAGTCGAGGTCGTTGCGCGCGTCGGGGCGCCCGAAGGGGTAGCCGTACACCGCCTCGCCCCACTCGATCTTCCCGGCGACGGCCCGCGCGTAGGGGTCGAGCAGCAGCTTCGCGGAGTTGCACCGCTGCCCGTTCTGGGGTTCGTAGGGTCCGTGCACGCGGAAGCCGTACCGCTGGCCCGGCATGATGCCGGGCAGGTAGGCGTGACGGACGAAGGCGTCGGTCTCGCGCAGCTCGACCGCCGTCTCGGAACCGTCGTCGTGCAGCAGACACAGTTCGATGCGGTGGGCGGCCTCCGAGAAGACCGCGAAGTTGGTCCCGGCGCCGTCGTACGTGGCGCCGAGCGGATACGCCTGTCCCGGCCAGACCTGCATAGATATGACTCTTCCACTTCTGATCCGGGTGTGGTGCGGTTCTTCAGCCAGATAATCCCCGAAAGTGGCGCGCGTACCTAGTACGTCGGCCGGTGCGGTCGCGAACGGGAGGCGCCGTGCGCCGTGTACCCCGGCGCGGGCCGTCAACACACCGCACCGCGTTACACCCCTGCGGCCCGTCCGGTCCGTCGGAACCTCCCCGGCGCCCCGAACACCGGTCCCCGGCTGGTCACCTCACTATGAATCAGCTCACTCCGTTCCCCGACCGGCCAGAGAACCCGTGGTTTCGGTACACCAGTTGACGGAGCGTCCTCGGCGGGGGGCTGCACGGGTCCGCGCTCGCGGAGTACCCTTCCGTGATCGTTGGGTGGGGGAGTGGAAGGCGGTGCACGGGTGAGCTCGGGAGGGTTCGAGCTGCCTCCGGGTGACGTGAGTCACGAGGGGGAGCCGAACGACGCGCCGCCCGGGACGGTATCCCTGGCGCAGCCCCTGGAGATCGGCGCGGAGCTGGGCTGGAGCGCCGAGGACTGGGGCGAGGTGCGGACTCGTGCCCAGCGCGCCGGCCGTGCGTACATCTGGCTGAATCTCGTCGAGCAGCGGCTCCGCGCGGTCGTCGCCGCCGTGCTGCGGCCGGTCTACGCGCCGGTGAACGGCGAGGACTGGGTGGTGGCCGCCGCCGGGCCCGCCGGGCAGGAGTGGGTGCAGCGGGCCGTCGCCGTGCGCGAGGTGTCCCGCCGGAAGGGCTATCTGCTCGACCCCGCCGACGACAACGTCCTGAGCTTCCTGACTTTGCCCCAGCTCCGCGAGCTGATGGTCCAGCACTGGCCCTGCTTCGAGCCGTACTTCGACGACCGGCGCGACGTCGAGCTGGCACTGGACGAGCTGGAGGTCGCGCGGAACGTCGTCTCCCGCAACCGCGCGCTCAACGAGGCCGTCCACGCTCAGGCCGAGCGGGCCTCCCAGCGGCTCCTGACCATCCTCGGCGGCGGGGCCGCCGTGCCCTCCGCCGACCGGCTGCCCGTCGACGCCGTCGAATCCCTGGTCGGCGACCGGTACGCCGACGTGGTCTCCGTCCACCCCGACCGGGTGCGGCTCCAGCGCCAGCTCCCGGCCGAGGACCTGTTCGGCAACGCCCGGCGGCTCGACGCGATCGGCATAGGGCTCAACCTGCTCGTGCAGAACTTCTCCGGGCGGCGGCTGGTGCGGCTCGCCGAGACAGGCTGCCGGATAAGGCTGCTCTTCATCAATCCGGCCAGCAGCGCGGTCCGCCGCCGCGAGCGGGAACTCGGCCTCCGCAAGGGCGAGCTGAGCCGGTCCGTCGAGATGAACATCCTGCACATGCGCAGGGTGCGGGCCCGGCTCCGCGACCCGGGGGCCTTCCAGATCCAGGTGTTCGACGAGACCCCGCGCTTCACCGCCTATCTGGTCGACGGCGACGGATCCGACGCGGTGGGGGTCGTCCAGCCCTATCTGCGCCGCGCACGCGGGATGGAGGCGCCCGTCCTGGTCCTCCGGGGCGGCGGGCGTGCGGTCGTCCGGGCGGGGCAGGAGGCCGAGCACGGACTGTTCGAGACGTACCGCGAGGAGTTCGAGTCGGTGTGGACCGACTCCCGGCCGGTCTCCTGAACCTCTCTGAAGTCCTTCCGGAGAGGCCCCGGACCGTCTCCGGGACGCCCGGGACCGGACCGCCCGCCGACCGTCGTGTCAGTGGTGCGTGACAGGGTGTTCCTCACTGGGGGTAAGCACCACGGAGGAGGTACGGGATGAGCTGGCACCGGGAACCACTGGTCGGCTTCGACTTGGAGACGACGGGCACGGACGTCGAGACCGACCGCGTCGTCACGGCGGCGATCGTGCGGCTGGACGCGGACGGGGCCGTCTCCGAGGAGCGGACCTGGCTGCTGGATCCGGGGGTGGCGATACCCGAACAGGCTTCGGCGATCCACGGCATCTCCACGGACCACGCCCGCGAGTACGGCGTCCCGGCACGGGGCGCGATCGAGGAGATCGCGGCGACCGTCGCCGGAGTCCTGCGCTCGGGGACCCCGCTCGTCGTGATGAACGCGCGCTACGACCTGTCCCTGCTGGACCGCGAGTGCCGGCGCCACGGACTGCGGTCGATCACCGAGCGGCTCGGCACCGCGCCCTCGCCGGTCGTCGACCCCCTGGTGATCGACAAGCACGTCGACAAGTACCGCAAGGGCCGGCGTGCCCTGCACGCGCTGTGCGCGCACTACGGGGTGTCACTGGACGACGCCCACGACGCGAGGGCGGACGCGGTGGCCGCCGTCCAGGTGGTGCGGCGCATGGGGGAGGTGCACCGGCCGGTCGGGGCGATGCCCCTGACGGACCTGCACGACCTCCAGGTGGTGGCGGCGGCCGCGCAGTCGGTCTCGCTGCAGGCGTACCTGCGGCGGACCGACCCGACCGTCGTCGTCGAACCGGCCTGGCCGGTCATCCCCCGGAGCCGGTAGACCGGGAGGGGCGGAGGTCCTGGGCCTCGCTCCCCACAAGCCGGTTCACGTGCCGCCCCGGCCCGGTCCCGGTTCACGTCCCGCCCCGGCCCGGTCCCGGTCACCGTGCCGCCCCGGCCTGTCCCGGATGCGTGCCGCCCCTGCCCCGGGCCCCGGCCCATCGGCCGAGGAGACCAGCTCAGGAGCGGGGCCGCCCGGCGTCAGGCCGCCGCACCCGCACGGTCCGGCGAGGTGTCCTCCCCGCCCTGCGGCTTCTCCGCGCCCGGCCGGCCCGTACGGTCCATCTCACCCCATTCCGGCCGCAGTCCGGCCAGGTTCGTGGTGAGGAAGTACGCGGCCCCGCAGGCGAGCAGCACCGGGGTGAGCCCGACAGCGGTCACCGCGGCCCCGGCCAGCAGCCCGCCGAGGGGGATGCCGGCCCAGGCCAGTGAGTCGCCGAGCGCGTTGACCCGGCCCAGCATGCGGCGCGGCACCCGCTCGACGAGAACGGCTCCCAGCACGGGGTTGATGAAGCCCCCGCCGAAACCGCCCACCGCGAAGACGGCGACGACCGTCCACAGCGGGGCGTCCGAGGCGAGGATCAGGAATCTCGGGGCCCCGATGAGGAGGAACCCGCCGAGGACCACCCGCCTGCGCCGGAGCCGGTGCGCGGTCGCCGCGGCGATCAGACTCCCGGCGACCGCCGCCGCGCCGAGCGCGCTGCCGGTCAGGCCGATCGCGGCCGGACCGTGGCCGGACTCACGGGCCCAGAGGGGGATGAGCACGGAGTTGATCGCGGCGTCCAGCAGGTTGGTGACGCCCACCGTGACGATGACGGTGAGCAGCAAGGGTTCGCCGCGGAGGAAGGTGAAGCCTTCGCCGAAGCGCCGCCAGTAGCCCGGTTCCTTCGAGCCGGCCGCCGCCGGTTCCCGGTCGGCCGCCCGCCCGACGCCGCGGGGCAGCGCGACCCCGATGATGATCGATCCGAGAGCGAAGGAACCGGCGTTGAGGGCGAGTCCGGTCAGGGGGCCGAGCAGCGCCACCAGGGAACCGCCGACGGCAGGACCGAGGGTGGACGCGAGGCGCTCGATCACGCCGGACACGCCCATGGCACGTTCCAGCGGTACTCCGGCGCGCTCGGCCGCCTCGGGCACCATGACTTCCTTGGCCAGGTCGCCGGGGCCGCGCGCCGCGCCGACCACCGCGACCAGGGCCGGCAGGAGCGGAAAGGACAGGAGGTGCGTCGCGTGGAGGAGGGGGACCAGCGCGGCGGCGACCGCACTGACCGTGTCCGTCGTCCAGGAGACGGCCCGCGGGCCGACGCGGTCCACCACCGGCCCCGCGAGCGCCTTGACCACGACGTACGGGGCCATCTCGCAGAAGGCGACCAACCCGGTGCGCGTCGCGCTGCCCGTCGTGACGAGCACGAACCAGGGGAGCGCCACGGCCGAGATCCGCGTACCGGTCAGCGATACGGCCATGGCCGTCAGCACCCCGCCCAGCGGCCGTAAGGACCGCCCGCCGGATATGCCGCCGGTGGCCGGGGCGGTCTTGTTCATGACGTCCCCGTCGCGGTCCGTGAGCCGGAGTGCTCCTCGGCCGTGGCGGGCGCGTCCGGTTCGGGCAGGATGTGTGTGATGAGGCCGACCCGCTGGGCCCCTTCCGGAGCCTCGGCCGCCGTGTCCGGGTCGTCCGCCCGGTAGCGGGCGATGACGTCCCTCAAATCCCGTCGCAGGGAGACGGCTTCCTCGGGAGTGAGCCGCAGGGACCAGTCGCTCATGTCGAAGGTCCCCCGCCACGCCTCGGGCAGTGTCTGCACCTCGTTCAGCGTCCGCTGGGTGCGCAGGGTGTAGGTGGCGGCGACGGACCGCAGGTACGTCAGTGCGGCCTCGGGCTCCCCGTCCACCAGGCTCCGGTCGTTGAGCTCGGTCGTCCGGTGGACCGAACGCCACCAGCGTTCCCGCGCGTTGCCGCGCTCCGCGTCCTCCTCGACGAATCCGGCCGCACCGAGTTGGCGCAGGTGGTAGCTGGCAGTCCCGGAGTTCACCCCCAGCCGCTCCGCGAGGCGGGTGGCGGTCGAGGGACCGTGGCCCCGCAGTACCTCGACCAACCGCACGCGCAGCGGATGTGCCAGGGCACGAAGTCCCCTGGCGTCCAGGACCACTGAGTGCTTCTCGGCGGAGCCGTCGGCCCTCTTCGTCGCATCGGTCATGGCGCACACAGTAGACCGCAAAGAGTTCTTCGCGAAGGGTTGTTTGCGAAGGACTCTTTGCGGTCTGGTCCGGCAGGAACCGGCGGGACGGCCTGCCGCGCCTCAGAAGGGGTACCACCGCACCTCGGCGTCACCGTCCCGCAGCGAGGCGACCCGGCGGCGGAACTCGGCGAGCGCCTTCGGGTTGGCCGGTGCGTGCTGGGCGACCCAGGCGCAGCTGGCCGTCTCCCGGGCCCCGCGCAGTACGGCACAGCCGTCCCATTCCCGTACGTCCCAGCCGTAGGCGACGGTAAAGGCGTCGTACGCGTCGGCGGGGAGTCCGTACCGGTCGCGGGAGAGGGCGAGCACCACGAGGTCGTGCTCGCGCAGGTCGAAGGAGAAGGTCTCCAGGTCGACCAGGACCGGGCCGTCCGGGCCGACATGGACGTTGCGCGGCAGCGCGTCGCCGTGCACCGGACCCGGCGGAAGGCGGGGTACGAGGGCGGCGGCGGCAGCCGCGAAGCCGTCCCGGCGTGCGCGGAGATAGTCGGCGTCCGCCGGGTCGATCGCGTCGCCCGCCAGCTGGAGCCAGCGCTCGACCCCGCCGAGCAGTTCGCGGCGGGGCAAGGTGAAGCCCTCCGGTGCCTTCAGGGCGTGCACCAAGGTCAACAGGGGGGCCAGATCGCGCGGTTCGGGGGCCCGCACGGCGTCCGGAAGCCGGTGCCAGAGGGTCACCGGGTGCCCCTCCACGAGGCGGGGCGCGGACTCGGCGGCCCGTACGGCGGGGACGCCGGAGTCCGCGAGCCAGCCGGCCACGGCGACCTCGCGTGCGGCGCGTTCGCGCAGTTCCGGATGGTGCGTCGCGTCGCGGCCGACCTTGACCACCAGGTCGCCCACGGCGAAAGCCGCGTTCTCGCCCAGCGCGAGGAGTTCCGCCCCGGCGGCGGAGCCGGAGCCGCTGTTTCCGGCCAGTCCGGCAGCGGTCAGTACCTCGCGCGCTCGCTCTTCGTTCATGGCCTGATTTTCGCATTCATGCAGGCCACCTTGACGAACGGTCGGCCCGTCAGGACCATGACGGGGGCCGGGTGAGCGGCCAGAGCGGCAGAAAGCCGATCAGATGCGACGAAGAGGTCAATCAGTGACATTGGCGACTCCGGCCGTGACGGAGCGGACGGGCGGCAGGGCGGCCGGCCGGGGGCCGGGACAGCGCCGCAAGGACGACGGACGCGGCGGCGAGCGGGCCGCCCGCGACCGGGCCACCTGGTTCCTGGTGCTGCCCGCACTCATCCCGATCCTCGTCCTCAGCGTCGGACCGCTGCTCTACGGCATCGGGCTCGCCTTCACCGACGCGCAGTCCGGCCGCACCCGCTCCACCCAGTGGATCGGCGCGCTGAACTTCCAGGACCTGCTGCACGACACCCTCTTCTGGGACTCCTTCCGGATCGGCCTGCTCTGGGCGGTCGGCGTCACCGTCCCGCAGTTCCTGCTCGCCCTCGGCCTCGCGCTGCTCCTCAACGAGAACCTGCGGATGCGCTGGCTGGCCCGCGCGCTGGCGATCATCCCGTGGGCGATGCCCGAGGTCGTCGTCGGCATCATGTGGCGGCTGGTCTACAACCCGGACGCGGGCATCCTCAACGAGACCATCCGCGACCTCGGCCTCGGAGACGGCCGCGACTGGCTCACCGGCTTCGGTACCGCGCTGCCCGCCGTGATCGTCGTGGGGATCTGGGCCGGGATGCCCCAGTCCACCGTCGCGCTGCTGGCCGGACTCCAGAACACCCCGCACGAACTCCACGAGGCAGCCGCCCTCGACGGCGCCGGGGCCTGGCGCCGCTTCCGTACCGTCACCTGGCCCGCCCTGAAACCCGTCGCCCTCTCCATCACGGCCCTCAACTTCATCTGGAACTTCAACTCCTTCGCCCTGGTCTACGTCCTGACCAGCGGCGGACCCGGCGGACGGACCCGGCTGCCGATGCTCTTCGCGTACGAAGAGGCTTTCCGTTACGGCCAGTTCGGCTACGCGGCGGCCATGGGCTGTGTGATGGTCGCGGTGATCTCCGTGATCCTCGCCGTGTACCTGGCCGGCCGGCTCCGGGGAGGGGACGACCGATGAGCATGCGCACCGGACGCGCCACCCGAGCGGGGCAGTACCTCGCGCTCACCGGGTACCTCGTCTTCCTGGCGTTCCCGTTCCTCTGGCTGATCTCCACGGCCTTCAAGCCCGCCCGTGAACTGGGCTCGCTGCACCCCACCTGGATTCCCCAGCACCCCACCCTGGACAACTTCCGGCAGGCGTTCGACGAACAGCCACTGCTCCAGGCGGCGGGGAACTCCCTGTTCGCCGCCGTCAGCGCCGGGGTGATCTGCGTCCTGATCGCCACCCCGATGGCCTACGTGATGGCCCGCCACCGGGGCAAGCTCTCGGCCGCCGCCACCGGCTGGGTCGTGATCAGCCAGGCGTTCCCCTTCGTCCTGCTGATCATCCCGCTCTTCCTCATCCTGAAGAACCTGCACCTGATCAACTCCCTGGCGGGGCTGATCATGGTCTACGTCGTCTGGTCGCTGCCCTTCGCGCTCTGGATGCTCGTCGGCTACGTCCGGGCCGTGCCCGCCGAACTGGAGGAAGCGGCCTCCGTCGACGGCGCCGGACGACTGCGCACCCTCGTCTCGGTCACCGCCCCGCTGCTGGCCCCCGGGATCGTGGCCACCGCCCTCTTCGCCTTCATCACCGCCTGGAACGAGTTCTTCTTCGCCCTCGTCCTGCTCAAGACTCCGGAGAAGCAGACCTTGCCGGTCGTCCTCACCCACTTCATCGGCGCCGAGGGCGCGGCCGACCTCGGTCCGCTCGCCGCCGCCGCGTTCCTCGCCACGCTGCCCTCGCTCCTCCTCTTCGCCTTCATCCAGCGCCGGATCACCGGCGGCATGCTCGCCGGGGCGGTGAAGAGCTGATGCGCGCGCTCACCAGGGCGGCGGCCTCGGCCGCGACCGTGCTCACCCTGCTGCTCGCCGGATGCTCCGGCGGCGGGAGCGACGGCAGGGACGCCGACGGGACCGTGCACCTGCGCTTCCAGTCCCTGGCCTGGCAGACGGAGTCCGTCGCCGCCAACAAGGAACTCGTCGCGGAATGGAACGCCTCCCACCCCGACATCCAGGTGGACTACGTCCAGGGCAGCTGGGACAGCGTCCACGACCAGCTGCTCACCTCGTTCGAGGGGGACGAGGCGCCCGACATCATCCACGACGCCTCCGACGACCTGGCGGACTTCGCGTACGGCGGCTACCTCGCCGATCTCCGCACCCTCCTCCCCGACCGGCTGACGAAGGACATCCCGCAGGCCTCCTGGTCCACCACCACCTTCGACGGCGGTGTCTACGGCGTCCCGTTCCTCCAGGAACCCAAGGTCCTCATCGCCAACACGAAGATCCTCAAGGCCTCGGGCGTCCGCATCCCCACCGCCGACCGGCCGTGGAGCTGGGAGGAGTTCCGCCAGGTCACCAAGGAACTCACCGGCAAGGGGCGGTACGGCGTCGCCTGGCCGCTCAAGGAACCCGTCTCGGTCACCCTCAACCTGGGGCTCTCGGCCGGAGGCCGGCTCTTCCACCGGGGCGAGGACGGGAAGGTGGACCTCCGCTTCGACGAGGGCGACTCCGTCGTGACCCGGACCATCCACGACCAGGTCACCGTCGACCACAGCGCGGCCCGGACCGCCCTCGGCATGGGCGGCTCCGACACCCTGCCCGGGTTCTTCGGCGGCAAGTACGCCATGGTGCCGCTCGGCTTCGCCTACCGGCAACAGGTCGTCGAGCAGGCGCCCGAGGGCTTCGAGTGGAGCGTGCTGCCCGCGCCCGCCGGCAGCGACGGCACGGCCCAGGGCGTGAGCCCGCAGACCCTCTCCGTCGCCGAGGACAGCCCGCACAAGAGGGAAGCGGTGGAGTTCATCGACTTCCTGCTCGACCCGCCCAACATGGTCCGCCTCGCCAAGGGCGACTGGATGCTGCCCACCGGCACCGAGGCCCTCGCCGACCCCGCGCTGCACACCGAGGACCAGGGCTGGGCCACCGGCACCGCACTCGCCCGGCAACTACGCCCGGCCCCCGCCCAGTCCGTACGCGGCTACCCGGAGTGGAAGGACAAGGTGGCCACCCCCGCGCTCCAGGAGTACTACAGCGGCGCGATCGGCCAGGACGAACTGAGGAAGCGCCTGGTCGACGACGGCAACCGGGTCCTCGCCCGCTACCAGCGCTGAGAGCCCGCCGAGCGGCCTCCGACCGGGGCCGGCCGCCCGGTCGGGAGCCCCCACGGGTTCACTTCCCGGCGTTGTCCGGCCACACCCCGATGTGGTCCCGTTCGAGCTCCAGCGCGACCCGGTGCTCCATCCCCAGCGCCGCGGTGTAGTCCGCCGGAAGCTGCAGCCGGCCCGCCCGGTCGAGCATCGCGTACTCGCGGGACACCAGGGACTCCTGCCCCGTCGCCGCGTCGACCTCGCTGCGCCGCAGCACCTCGGAGGAGGTGCGGCCGTCCCGGATCGCGACGGTGCGGCGCACCTCCTCGGCCACCGCCCGGTCGTGGGTGACGATCACGACGGTCGTGCCCAGCTCTTCGTTGGCACGGCGGAAAGCCGCGAACACCTGCTCGCCCGTCGCGGAGTCCAGCTCGCCCGTCGGCTCGTCGGCCAGCAGCAGCGAGGGGTTGTTGGCCAGAGCCACCGCGATCGCCACCCGCTGCTGCTGGCCGCCGGACATCTGGGCGGGGCGGCGGTCCCGGCAGTCGGTGACCTCCAGCATCTCCAGCAGGGAATCGGCCCGCCCGGCCCGTGCCCGCTTCCCACCCCGCCCGCCGCGCAACTGCATCGGCAAGGTGACGTTCTGTACCGCGGTCAGGTAGGACAGCAGGTTCCGGGAGGTCTGCTGCCAGACGAACCCGACCACGTCACGGCGGTAGCGCAGCCGCTCCTTCGGACCCATCGTCAGCAGGTCGAAGCCCGCAGCCTTCGCCGAACCGGCGGTGGGGACGTCCAGCCCCGCCAGGATGTTCATCAGGGTCGACTTCCCGCTGCCCGAGGCACCGACCAGGGCCATCAACTCGCCCTTCTGGACGAGCAGATCGAGCCCCTGCAGAGCCTGCACCTCCACGCCGTCGGCCGAGAAGACGCGCACCAGCCGGTCGCAGGCGATCAGTGCGTCATGGCCGTACTCGGGCCGGTCACGGCGTGAGGCCGCCCGCCTCTCGAGCTCCGCCAGCGTGGTCTGCGTCGATGATGTCACCGGGTGTCTCCTGCCCTGAGTTCCTTGATCGATCCACGGCGCCCCGACCACCACGCCTGCACCCCGGCCACGGCCGCGGTGAGCACGACCACTCCCAGCGCCGGGAGCGTCAGCGACCAGGCATCCGGCCGGAGCAGCGCCGGATGCCCGGCATCCGGAGCACCGTCGCCCAGCGCCAGCGCGGACAGGCCGACCCCGGGCGCCAGCAGGGCGACGGCCGCCCAGCCGACCAGCAGCCCGCCCACCGCCGCGAGCAGCGCCTGCGGCAGCGCTTCGAGGGCGAGCAGCCGCCGCCCCTGACGGACGGTGAGCCCCATCGTGCGCAGCCTCGCCAGGAGCGTGGTGCGCTCCGGCGCCGTCTGCAGCAGCGAGAGCACCACGGCGAGCAGGGCGTACCCCGCCCCGGCCACCACGGCCGCCTCGTAGAGCCGTTCGGCACCCGCCTGCAACGGGGTGTCGACGAGTTTCCCGCGCTCCACCGACCGCAGACGCACCGTGTACTCCGGACCCGCTTCGCGGGCCGCCGCGCGCAGGGTCCTCTCGTCGAGGCCGCCCCCGGTGACCAGAAGCGTGGTGGTGCCCGGTTCGGCGAGCGCCCCGGCGTCGACGATCAGGAATTCCGTACCGCTCACCGCCGAGGTCCGCGGGAGCACCCCGGCGACCCGCACCGTGAGGTTCCCGCCCTGCGCCCGGACGGTGTACGGCCGGTCGCCCAGCCGCTTCGCCAAGGCGGGCGAGACGACGGCGGGCACCGGCCCGCCCCGGCCCGCGCCGGCCTTCAGCGCGCCGACCGGGAAGGCGGGCAGCCCGGTGGCGTGGGCCAGCCGCGCGTACGACGCGGGCTCGACGCCCAGCAGTGCCGCCCGCCCGGTCTCCGACCCGACGCCCCGCGCAGCCGTCGGGTACTCGATGTGCACGGGTGCGACGTCCTCGACGCCGGCCCGCTCCCGGAGCCGTACGAGAACCTCCTCCGGAACCGGGGACGGGGCACCCACACCGCTGATGCGGGCGTCCGCGCCGACCGCTCGCAGCGCCGCGTCGTCGCGCGCGTCCGCCACGCCCGCGAGGACGGACCCGCCGAACGCCGCCGTGGTCAGCGCGACCAGCAGCGCCAGCAGGAGCAGCAGGCCGCTCGACGGTGCCCGGCCGGCCCGGGCCAGCGAGAGGAAACCCACCGCGCCGCGCAGTCTCGCGGTCGGCCGCGACGCCAGCCGCAGCGGCAGGGGATACAGCCGCACCAGTACGAGCGCCGCGATCAGCGCCACCAGGACCGGGGCGGCGCTGACCAGGGGATCGGCACCCGACTCCGCCGACGTGCCGCGGCCGCGCAGCGCGGCGACCGCGGCGACCGCCAGGACGAGCAGCGTCAGTTCGGCGATCGTGCGCCGCAGGGTGGGCCGGGCGTCGGTCACGTCGTCGCGGGCCCCGGGCGGCAGGGGCCGGCGGTGGTGCAGGGTCGTACGCAGGGGCAGCACCACGCAGACCGGGACGGCGACGGCGGCCGCGCCCACCACGGCGCGGGCGAACCCGGTGTCCGGGACGAGCAGGACGGCCAGGAGCAGCCCGAGTGCTGCCGCCGGCAACGCGCTCACCGCGGTCTCGGCGAAGAGCCGCCCCCCGATGCCCGCGAGCGAGCCGCCGCGCGAGCGCATCAGCGCGAGTTCCTGGCGGCGGCGGGCGCCGATCAGCCCGCCGGTCATCAGGAGGACGACGGCGGCGACCGAGGCGATGCCCGTCGCGGCGACCGTGACCAGCGGGTCGATCGCGGCACGCATCGCGAGGTGGGCGTCGAGGACGGCGTCGAGTTCCGTGGTGAGCCTGGTGTTCGGCCCGTTGGCGTCCCGGAACCGCAGCAGTCCGGGGCCGTGCTCCATCGCGGCGACGGCGGTGGCCAGACGGGGGGCGTCGGCCGCGGTGAGGTGCGAGACGTCCGGGGCGACGCGCCAGTACAGCTCGGGATCGCCCAGGGTCGCGAGCAGTGCGGGCGCCGCGTCGGACGGCAGCAGGAGCGCCGCCGTCCAGAAGTAGACCGGGGTGGTGGAACCCGGGTCCTTCGCCAGGGAAGGGGCACCGTACAGGGGCTCGACCGACCAGTAACCGCTCGTCGGCCGCGACGGTACGACGACGCCGGTGATCCGCACCGTGAGCACCGTCCCGCCGCGGGTGGGCACCGCGATCGTGGAGCCCGGCCCCATGTGCAGTTCGGCCGCCGTCTCCTCGGTGACCGCGGCCTCCACCTCCCGGGACTCCGCGGTCACCTCGCCGTGCACCGCGGGCCACCGCCCCGCACTCAGCCTGCCGTGTCCGGCGAGGTCCGAGGGCGCCGCGTACGTGAACCTCGGCGGCAGCCCGTCGGGGCGCGGCAGCCAGGGCTCCTCCGCCACCAGCGGCTTCGTCGTGTGCACGCCGTAGGAGGAGCGCGGCGCATCGGCCCGCAACGGCGCCTGGAGCCCGCCCACCAGCGACTCGTCCGCCGCGGACAGCGCCTTCTGACGCATCGCCCGTTCCCTGACCGGGGAAGGCTGCCCGAGTGAGGGCGGCGGCGTGGTCACTTCGAGCACACTCCGACCCGGTGCGGCGTGCGTGAGGTCGTGGCGCAGTGCCTTCGTCCCGTACGCGTCGACCGCGCGCGGGAACACGGCGGCGAGGAACGCCGTCAGCAGCACCAGCGCCCCGAGGGCGGCGGAGACACCGGGCGCGGTACGCAGCCGGGTACGCACCCAGGGGGCGCACGCGGCCGGAGTCGTGGCGGCTCTCATGTCAGTCGTCTCCCTGGTGGCGCAGCGACACCGCCGGATCGGTGCGGCGCAGCGCGGTGGCCGCGACGAAGAGCAGGGGCAGGGAGGCGACGGCCGCCAGCAGGGCCGCCACCTGCCCGACGGGCAGCAGCACCAGCACGTCCGGCACCGGACGGGCCGCCTGCCCGGTCAGCACGACGAGCGGTACGACCGCCCGGGTCAGCACGGTTCCGAGGAGGAGCCCGATCAGCAGGGCGAGAGCGATCAGCACCCCTTGTTCGGCGGCCGTCGTGCGGGCCAGCCGCCGCCGGGAGGCACCCAGCGCGCGCAGCACGGCGAATTCGGCGGACCGCTCGCCCTGCGAGCCCACCAGCCCGACCGCGAAGCCGACCGCGGCCAGTGCGGCCGCCGCGACGGCCGCCGCCCGGAGCGCCGACTGCGGTCCCGCCCCCAGCGGATCGCTCGCCAGCTCCCGTGCCGACTCGTCCCGGACCCGCACCTGGGCGGAGTCCGAGCCGGGCAGTGCGCGCAGTGCGGCCGCCACCCGCGGACCGTCGCCGGGCGCCGTGCTCAGCCACCATTCCGTGGGTGCGGGCGTGGCACCCGACTTTCCCGCCAGTACCTCGGACACCGCCCGGAGGTCCAGCAGCAGGGCTCCGCCCGGCTTCGCCGTCGTGTCCGCCGCGCCCGGGAGGGAGCCGTCGGTCCCGCCGGGACCGGTGGTGGGCAGCTCCCGCACCGCCTTCACCAACGTCACCCGGACCGTGTCGCCCGCCAGCACGACATCGACCTGCTGGCCGAGGTGCGCGCCCGATGAGGCCAGATACGCGTCGGTGGCCACGGCTTTCAGGACCGGGGGCGACGGCCGCTCCACGCCGAACGTCAGGGTCTCGACCGGCTCGGCGCCCCGGGCGCCGCCCGCCGCGGGGGCGGACGAGGTGACGTAACGGAAGGCGGGCGCCGCGCCCGTACCGGTCACCGCCTCGACCCTCCCGCCCGGGCGGGACCCGGCCGCGTCGGTCACGGTCGACACCCCCCGCCAGCGCACCCCGTCCGAAGCCGCCACCGGTCCCTCGACCCCCTCGGCGGTCGACGTCCGCAGCCGTGCGACGGAGACGACGCGCTGCTCGGCCGGTCCTCCGGCCACCTTGCCGTCCAGCTCGAAGCCGGTCACCGCCAACCCGGCCGCGGGCGACACCGGGAACGACACCGTGTGGGCCCGCCCGTCGGCCGGCACCGTCCCGGCGGCCACCCGGTAACGGGTCCCGTAGCGGTCCTCCAGCATCACGCCCACCCGCGCGGCCGAGCCGGACGGCGACCCGCCCCCTGAGGCCGGGGTGACCCCGACGCGCAGATCGAACAGGACCCGCGTGCTGCCGCCGGGCAGCACCACCCCGCTCCGGCCGGTCCCCGGCGGGGCGATCGCGTCGAGCAGGGCCCGGGGGGACGTCCCGGCGAGGTCCTCACGCATCAGCATCCGCTCGTCCGCGTGCGCGGTGTCCAGCACCAGCACCTCGGCGGTCCGGCCGCCGGACAGGACGGCGGTCGTACGGTACGCGGGCGCCGCCTCCCGCACGCCCGGCAGACCGGCGTACGGGGCCGCTTCCGCCGGATCGCCGGACGGTCCGCCCACCACGCGTACCGATGCCCCGGACCTGAAGTCGGCCTGGTCGTCCTGCGACCGTTCCCAGGAAGCGCTCTGACCGATGGCCAGCATGCCCATCGCCACCGCCAGCACCAGCAGCAGCACGGGTCCCGCACCGCGCAGCGGCCTCCGGCTGAACTGCCAGCCGGCCAGCGCGGCGGCCAGTCCCCGGCCGCCCGCCGCGCGGCGCTCCGCGAGCCTGGCCGCCGGCGGCAGCACACACGGTTTCAGGTACTATTTCAC